>JAIRTS010000100.1 GCA_031254795.1 Treponema sp. | reverse complement strand
AAAATGTCACGGTGTTTGCTCTGCGTATAAATAAAATACAGGATAGCGCCTTGCGGGCCGGTAAGGCCAATGCGCGCAAAGGAAGCGTCCAGGAAACGCCTGACTTTATTGCCTATTCCCAGTATTCTTCTGCCGCAGTCAAATTTTCTGTCCATCTTTGCTCCGTTGTTAGGCTTCTAACAGACACTATATTGAATTCTAATAGAGCAGATCAAGCCTTTTGAGGTGAAAACCACAAGATTTTTCTAAAAAACCTGAATATCAAGGCGGATTTTGCCAATAATGGCGGCTTCCGGGTGCGCCGAAGGCGCTACCGGAAGCCATTTTTGTCTTTTAGTATGGTATTTTATACACCAATGTGGATGTAAACCTTCGGGGTTCGGCGCCAATGTTCCTAAATTCTCATTTGTATTATACTCTTTGAGCGAAGCGGTTAAATCTCAGGCGGCATGAACGCCGCCTGTCACAGTAAATTTGGGGACAGAAAACGTTGCTTTGCAAATAATTTTACAATAATGTCCATAATTGTTTTTACTTATATCCCAATGAATTTTCCAAAATATTTATGCAAAAATTTTAGGCCCCATTTCGCATAACTACTGGTATCCGACATTTCGGCTGACTGGGAAGGAGAAACAGGGGATGGGAGGTAGAAAAAAATCTATGAAAAGAACCTCCGAACACCCTGCGAACGGTTGCTAGAGTCTGGCGAGGTGTCTTAAGGAGAGCAAGAGGCATCTGGTACGACGGAGGGGTGGGTATAATCCGGTGGAATTGAACAGGCGGTTGAATGAGGCGGTGGAAAGGCTCTTGAAGATAAACGGGGAAAAAGGCAAGGTGAAACAGGTGTCCGGACAGAGGACCGTACGGTCCGAAGCGGTCTGATTTGGGCTGGGTTTTGGTTTTGAGGAATCGCCCCTTTTCGGCTAGATTAATTTTGAGGCGACGCGGACACTTGACTTCCCGCCTCACGCCATAGTATCATATACTAAAATATTGAAAGAAAATGGAACAAACAACTGCATGCGTCGCGCGGGCGTACGCGACGCCTTTAACAAGGGAGCGACTGTAACCATACCCGTTTTGGTGAGGTTTAAAAGAGTATGAAATTGTACCATGCCGTGGCGTTTTTTCTCTTGGCGGTAAGTTCTCTGCGCTTGTTTGGGTGCGTCTCTTCCAGCGCGATGGCTGACCGTCTTGTTTTGCCAAAACCTGCGCGTGAAATTAGGCTTGGCGATATTGAGAAAGCCGTGTCTGAAAATCCGGCGCAAGCCATGCATCTCATCGGCGTGTACCGCGCCCACTACCTGCAAGATGATGAGACCGGTAAAAAACTCTCTGATTTTTGGGACGCGGCGATAAGCGCGCTGAAAGCAAATCAGACGAAAGCCCTTGAAGAAAAGCGATTTGATGACGCGCTGTCCATGGCGCGTTCTCTGGCGAATCTGAATGTCATGGTTGAAAGCGCCGGCATGGAGCCGGATATTTTGCTCGCCGACGCCAAAGACAAACTGGAAAAAGGCGATGATCTGTCGGCGTTTATAACTGCGGTTCAAGCCCACGCGCTTAAACCGCTTTCTTTTGATGACGCTCTGATCTTCCTCAATCGCGCCGTAACAGTGAAACAGCGGAAAACAGCCTCCTATTTTCTCTCTGCGGCGGAAGACGCCGAGGCATCCGCTCATGCGGATGCACATGGGGAAATTCCGTCTGATGCACGCGCTTACGCGGAAGGGAATGACCAGCCGCGAGATATGATCAAGGGCGTTGCGACCGTGCTTGTCGATCAGGGGACGCATATTGAAAGGGGACGGGCGTATCCGGCGATGACGCTGGGTTCCGCGTTTTTTGTGGACGCCTCCGGTCTTCTCATCACCAACTACCATGTGATTCAGAGCGAGGTTGATCCCTCGTATGAAGGGTATTCCCGCATGTATATCCGCATGGGGGACGCGGCGAGTCCGCGTACGCCCGCCAAAGTAGTTGGGTATGACAAAGCTATGGATCTTGCGCTTATCAAAACATCCATTACGCCGGAATATGTTTTTTCTATTGCGGATTGGGCTGACCCGGCTGTGGGCGATCCCATCATTGCGATAGGATCGCCTGTTGGTCTTGAGAAAACGGTTACGCAGGGCATAGTGTCCGCCACAGGAAGGCGGCTTCTGCAAATAGGCGGCGTAATCCAGATAGATGCGGCGGTTAATCATGGCAATTCGGGAGGTCCTGTTCTTGACAGGAACGGCAGGCTTGTCGGCGTTGTATTCGCGGGCGCGGATCAGTATCAGGGCTTGAATTTCGCCATTCCGGCGGAACGGCTTGCCGCCGCGCTTCCCGCCCTTATCAAAGGCGGAAAAGCGGAGCGTCCCTGGTTGGGAATCGCCCTTGCGGAGACCGCCGAAGGCGCGGAAATAATCTATGTCGCGCCCTTTACCCCTGCCGCGGAAATGAATGTCAAAGAAGGCGGCGTCATAGCATATTTAAATGGAGAGAAGGTGAGCGCGTCACAGGGCGAGCTTATACCCGCGTTGCAGGACGCGCTTTTTTCCACCCAGCCGGGCGAACTGGTGGCATTGGAAACAACGGACGGCGCGCGGCGCCTCCTCATGTCTCATGCGCGTCCCGCGCTTCCCTTGGCCGAAGCCGCGAAAAAGGACAGCAGGGAACGCATGACCGGTCCGTTGTTCGGGTTTATTTTGGCTCCATCTTTGGGAGGAAGAACATCTACATATACGGTCAAAAAGGTGATACGCGGCTCCATCGCCGATGACGCCGGACTGTCCAAAGACGATCCCATAACTATACGCGGTTTCTCGGTGATGGAAAAGGGAGGCTATGTATATATGGATATTGATGTGAAAAAACGTCGTTTGGGATATATGGAGACGTCTATGCGGTTGCCCGCGTATCTTGACTCGCCAGATACGTTGTAATGGGATTAAAGATGAAAAACAAATTTAAAAGCATCGTTTTTGATCTGGACGGCACACTCGTTGACACCATCGCGGATATCGCCTTCTTTATGAATAAGGCGCTGGCGTCGCGCGATCTGCCCCTTGTTCCAGAAGAAGATTACAACAGACTCGTTGGATGGGGCATGAAGCGGCTTGCCCTTAACGCGTTGCCTCCCGAAATACGGCGATCTGCGGATGCCGACGCGCTTTCCACCGAACTCGCCGCAGACGCCACACGCTTTTACGGGGAGACGCCGATCATTAAAACAAAACCGTACGCCGGCATACAGGAACTGCTTGTAGAGGTCAAGCGGAGAAAATTCAAGACCGCAGTTCTCAGCAACAAGCCTGACGCAATGGCAAATATCGTGGCAAGCGCCATTTTCCCGCAGGGATCATTTGATGTTGTCCGTGGTGAAATAGCCGGAAAACCGCGCAAGCCCGCGCCGGAGCCGGTCTGGGATATCCTTGTAGACATGGATTCAAGTCCGAGGGATACGGTGTTTTTAGGAGATTCGGAGATTGATATAGAGACCGCGCTTGCGTCGGGATGCCACGCGGTGGGCGCGGGATGGGGCTTCCGTGGCGCTGAAGTTCTGGTAAAAGCTGGCGCGGAGCGAGTCATTGACAAACCTTCGGAACTTTTGGAGATACTATGAATATACACGATCCCCGTGTCGCGGAGAATTTGAGCGGGCTTTCCGCGATTCTTGCGAAAATAGACGACGCCGAGCTTATCGAATCCTTTTTGCAATGCCTCCTCACCCCTGCTGAAACAGCGGACATCGCGGCTCGTTGGGCTTTGGTCAAAGCTCTGAAAGAGAAGAAAACCCAGCGTGAGATAGCGCAGGACTTGGGGCTTTCCCTGTGTAAAATTACAAGGGGATCCCGTGAACTCAAGAAGCCGAATTCGGCGTTCCAACGGGTGCTGGACATGGCGATGGCGGAAACGTAACCGCGC
>JAIRTS010000289.1 GCA_031254795.1 Treponema sp. | reverse complement strand
GCGCGTCCCGGCTGCCAGTATTCCCGTGATATGTTTTTCAAGTCCCCGAAGACGCTGCGTATCTTATCCAATGTGTCGGCAATATCCTCTATTTCTTCCCGGTTTATTCGCAGGCGGGTCCAATACCCCGCCCTTTAGGGCGGTTTCAATAGCGGCATCCGCTTTCGGCTCATGGGTATTGGATCCCGCATACAATCCATACCTATCAGAACCAACATACCCCGTCCCTTTAGGGCGGGGTTGTTGATTGCGTCACCATTCTGCCGTTTCACCACGACCTCGTATTTTTTTACGGGGGCATTGGTATGTTTATCTCCGTAAGAAGTTTCGGTTCCCTTGGCAGGCGACGAGATATTCAGAAAGGGCGTAATTGACTGTAGAGACACACGGCATACATTTATGGAAACCCCACTCCCAGCTCACCCTATTCCGAACTAAAGAACAAATAGCGATAATACACAAGACGTGATACATATACACGGAAAACATCATGCCCGCCTTGTCACGCCGCGTCCCCATCCGCATGAATCCCTTCACCCGGCGGGAGACCTCGCCGAAACTTTTTGTGTTCTCGGTTGACCCCACATGGGAGGCATAAATCCATTCGCCACGCGCTACTCATACCGCAACACTTCGGCGGGCATGGTGCGGGCGGCGCGGCGGGACGCGAACCATGAAGCCGCCAACGCCGACAAGAAGCCGAACAGGAATATCAGAACCACTTCATGGGGAATAACGCGCGCCGGAATCTCTTTTATGTAAAACACGGCGGGAGAAAAAATGGCGAATTCCTCGACCTGCGATCTGCCGAAAAGTCCGTAAATCAGATTCAACAGGCTGACAAAGGCGTTGACAATGTGTTCCAGAGCCGTGAAAAATCCGCTTATGTGGGTTGCGAGGAACAGTCCGAGAACAGCGCCTACGCCCGCTCCAATGAGTCCTATGACAAAGCCATCCCACACGAATATGAGCCGCACAGCCCATTCATCCGCGCCCAGAGCGCGCAACAACCCGATTTCCTCGCGGCGTTCCAATACGGCTCTGCGTTGCGCTTGAAAAATATTCAGCCCCACCACAATGAAGATAAGTCCCACGAGCAGGAACATGAGCAGCTTCTCCGAGCGCAGGGCGCTGAAAAACGCCTTGTTGTAGTCCCGCCACGAAGTTATGTTCACAACGGCGCCGCTCGTTGCGCCAGAGGCGTTTTTTACGGCGCTCAAATTGTTGGCAAGCTGGAGCGTACGGATGTCATTCCAACGATTCCTCAACTTCACGCCAAGCATGAGGCTTGTGTCATCAAGGGCGGCCGCTGTGTTGATGTTGACAAAACCCCAGCCTATATCGTATTCATAGAAGCCGGATCGGAAGATGCCCGTAACAGTGAAAGCAGAATCTTCATCCGCGTCAAACAAACCTGACAGGGATGCAAGCTCCACTGTCCCTCCTACCTTTACATGCAGCCTGTTTGCCAATTCCGCGCCCAGCACTATGGCTCTCGGTTCAGAGAGGTCAAAAGCGCCGTGTTCTATGTCGAGTTTTTCCGCTATGCCCGCGTCCTGTTCCAGAATATCTGGAACAACTCCCCGTATGAGCGCGCCTTTCTGACCGGATCGCTTCCCCTGGAGTATGGCGTACAGTTCCCGGAATGGCGACGCGGAGACGACGCCCGGAACGGTTCGTATTTGTTCCGCCACGGCGTCCATGAGCGCGTTCTGTTCATCAGGTTCAATGAAGACGGGATCAACGTCCGCGCCGGCCCCATCCACAATCGCGGGAATCTCCGCCCTCACATGAAACGAGGATATTTCGATGATGCTTTCGATAAATCCAAGTTGAAATCCGTTCATCACCGCGATAATCACGGTAAGCGCGAGCACGCCCACGCCTATGCCCAAGATCGCCAAAATCGGCGCGGGCGAAGCGCCGGGTGCGCCGCCAGAAGCGCCTTGTTTCCGGCGGCTGTTGTGCCGCGCCGCGACAAATGCCATCCAACCCAGCCTCATTGTCTTCCCCTCACCCGCTCTTCTTTTACTTTCCGTCCATTTTCCCAAATTGTCCGCAACACCACTTTTCCGTCTATATGCAATTCTTCTATCTCCTGTCCGCCTTCAGTTCGTACCGTGCGCTCCAACACGCCGTTCACGTAATTGCGCTCCATTACGCGGTCGTCTTTTGAGTCGTATTCATACTCGGTCACTCGTTTTTCAAGAACGCCGCCTTCACTGTCAAATGACCGCCATTCCACTGAAGCGAGGCGATCCCGCGTCCAGTTATTCCTCACTTCACTGATCAGCGTTCCCGCCTCGTCGTAGCGGCTCTCCACCAGCGCCCGCCCCCTGTCGTCGATTGCGTACGCAACCTCTGAAACGGGAGCGCCGCCCAGCGTTTCATTCAAAAAGCTCGAATTATCCGCCGCGTTAGGACGGACAAAATTCCTGTCGAACTCGGGGCGCGGTTTAAGCTGGGGAAACGAGATTGCCAGCGCTTGCGGAGCGCCGGTGTGGACGATCCTTCGCACTTCCCGAAGCGAGCGGGATCGGGAATAATAATAGTAATCCGTCCAGAACGATGTTTCCCGCCACTCTTTTTGCGGCTCAGGCGGCGGCGGTCGCGCCGGCGCATCTTCGGTTTCGGCGTTTTCATCGCTTTCCGCTCGCGCGTCATCGCGCTGACCGGAGCCGCCTCCGGCGTCATCTGCGACGGGTTCCGCCATGTCCACGCCTTCCGTAGCAACGTCATCCACAACGTCCATCTGTATCGTGAAAAGCGTCTCCACCCTCGTCTCACTTCTGACAAGGACGCTTTTTTCATAAAAATACACGGTTGTACTTCGTTCCTCTGCGAAAAATTGTCGATCTTCCACAAGGAGATCGCTCTCGCCATATCGTTCGATAAAGACGAGCGTCTGCGTCCCGTCCTTTATGGCCGCGACAGCCGTGAGCCTGCTTAACCCCCTGTCGTCACGGAAAACCCACTGCAGTCGTTTTGGTTTGCCCTTTTCATACAGGGCGCGGAAATCCACCGTATATGAAGATTGGTAATAGGAGAATAATTCCGGCGGCAACAGCGACCATGAAATTATCGACATGCCGAGGCAGTAATCATTGCGCAAGGCGACAATACGCGAGGGCGCGGGGTACAGCGGCAGACCCGCCGCGTTGGAAATATACCATACGGTCTCCTGAGCGGAAAGCGGGGGCGTTAACGGAGCCGTTATGAGAAGCGTAAAAAATAACAAGGCGGAACAGAGAAACCGGAATAACGCGCCTCGTTGAAGCGGTCGCTTCAACGACCGTCTTTCACGCCGCATGTCTTTCATCATCTGATTCCAACAAATTCTTCCGCATATTTCTTCGCGTCAAAAGGCGCGATATTCTCATATTTTTCGCCATTGCATACAAAGAGAACGGGCAACTTCAAATCAGCGACAAGGGAAAAAACCACGCCGCCTTTGGCGCTTGAGTCGCATTTGGTGAGGATCGCCCCGTTCACGGCGACCGCTTCTTTAAATGTTTCCGCCTGGGCGAGGGCATTCCGTCCGGTGGTGGCGTCAAGCACAAGCCACTTGAGGTAGTTCGCGCCGGTGGATTTCGATTCCACAACGCGGTCAATTTTTTTGAGTTCTTCGACAAGCGCCAGCTTGGTGTGCATTCTGCCAGCAGTGTCGGCGATGATAATCCCCTTGCCTCCGGACGCCTCTATCGCGTCGTAAATAACCGCAGCCGGATTTCCTCCGTGCTGGTGCGCCACCACCCGCAATCCAAGCCGCTCGCCATGTATCTTGAGTTGATCGACAGCCGCGGCTCTAAAGGTGTCGGCTGCGGCGAGCGTCGGTTTGCGCGCCGCGGGACGCGCCGCATAGCTCGCCGCGTAGCGGGCGCCGAGTTTCGCGGCCGTTGAGGTCTTTCCCACCCCGTTTACGCCCAATAGCAGAATAATGGTCAGCGTGTCGCCGGGAAAATCTTCCACTGAAGCGTGGTTTTGCACAGAATCCGCAGTCAGCGTCTCCTCCAACAGAACCGCGAGCCGGGAACGGACAGCGTCGCTTTCGGTGATTTTCTCTTTTCTGCACGCTTCCCGCAATGTTTCCGTGATTTTGTACGCGTTGTTGGCGCCGAAATCGCCTTCAACCAGCAGATCGCAAAGATTGTCAAACAACTCCGCAGAAACCGTTTTCCGCAATCCGAAAAAATTTTTTAACGCATCGGTAAATGTCCCCATCATGCCTCCATCTTGGAAAGAATATACCATATACAATAGGGATAAACAAGAAGGTGGAAATTGCCATATATTCATAGCATGCGGACAATGC
>JAIRTS010000263.1 GCA_031254795.1 Treponema sp. | reverse complement strand
GGCTGGGACTTTCGGCGCGGGAACATAGCGGCGTCTTCCGGTATTCAACAGACGGCAAACATTTTACGGATGTTGGCAAAGTCTTGGACAGCCGGGTTCTTTCCGATGAATTTGACTCCTTGGGATTTACCGGCGCTTTTGTGGGAATGTTCTGCGTGGACACCGCCCGTTACGAAGCAACGGCGGATTTTAAGCGCTTTTCGTACCGGCGATACGACGCATAACGTTCCGGCTGTATGCGACGGTTTGGCGGTACGGATAAGCAAACTCGTAATGTTTGCATGGCCGACAAACTGTGAGTGGAGTGAACTGTGGGAGGCGCAGTCGACCTAGGCGAATGGAACCTTGGAGCGACTGAAGGGCGCGGAACGCATACAGCCCTGTTGTATTACATAATATTACTAATTAATTATATTACAATGAATTAAATCGAAAAATTAAGCGGAAAGCTTTCATACAGTGAAGAAAAGGTATGGGTGTTCAGATTGTCCATAACCACTATAACTTTTGAGGCTTCGGGATTGCGCGCGTCAAGCGGCCATTCGATTTGCCGCGCGCAATCCCGCTTTGCCCTTCGGGGAGGCGCCTCCACGCGCCGCCACCCGGCGAGCGGCTCGGCGAACATATATACGCCGCGGCCGGTGTTCATTGCCGACTTTTCCGGCGACGGCTCCCGCGTGTGGCCAAGCGATTGACAGGGCCTCTCGTCCATACAGACCGCCGGACGGGTTTCGTCGCGGGCGCGCGCGAACGGCTGAAACATCCTCCCTGGCCGCCGCAAACGCGCCATTCTGTTGTGAAGGAACACGCCTGCGGTCTTTCAAATGAGGTTTAAGAAGCGCTCTTTTAGAAGACTGCTGGCCGTCATGTGAGACAGGGAATCGACGCGCCGCAATTCCACGCGGGCGTCGGCCGACAATCTTAAGGGCGCGCTGTCCCACGGGCCGGGGCGATAATCCGGGCTTCCAGCCCTCTGCCACTTTGGCGGGAACAGGCGGGGCTTCCCGCTTTTCACGCCGCGAGAATGCCCCGGATCGCCGTCCCCTCAAAGTCCTTTTCACCATCTGAGCAGTCTGACGGCTCACGCCGACGCGACCGGGCGACATCCGCTTCGGTGTCCACCCGGTCGCCCGAGGCGTCCGGCGCAAGGGTAATCGTCTTATTCACAGAAAAGTAAATTTTTACGACCAATGAATGCATACCCTTTGGGCGTGGGCGAAGGGATGCGCCAGCCTCATCCTTATTTTTGACTTCTTCGCAATAGCCAAAACGGGAACAACCCTCTTCCGCAGCATTGTCGCGGAAATGAAAACAGAATTGTCTAAAATAGATTTCAAGTCGCTTCTCAAGCCTTTTCTGTTTTTATCCGCCGTTTATTAAAATCTTCATGGTTTAATACCCCGCAGCTTGCTGCGGAAAACTGAGGGTGTGGGGGATTTGTTCCCCCACATACGTAAATATTTCCAGGAGAAATCTTAAATACCCCGGACTTGCTCCGGGGATTCTTTATTTATTCGGATATATCGGCGTTATAAAGGCGGATTTCTCTTAGTTATAGATGATTTGGCGCGGGCGGTCGAAGGGCGTCACGGCTGGAATGGCTGGAACGGCTGGAGCAGGCATATAACGGATATATCTCCACCGCCGCAGACGCTAGCCGCCTTGATTGTCGCCGCATCCACCCTGTTGCTTGTATACGTCGTCTGCGGCGAGAAATTCAATTTTATTGCGCTTCTCGCCGGCGTTCCGCTGGGAATCTCCCCCTATTTTCTGGAAAACATCTCATACAAATTCGACGCTCCCTATATGGCTATGTCAATATTCTTCAGTATTTTCCCATTCATATTTAGCGAATCAAGAAAAGCTTTTGTATTCCGCTCAATAACATCCCTTCTGATTATGCGTGTAACGTGTCAGGATTCTTTCGGAATCCACATATTATTGACGCTGACGCTTTGCTGGCAAGACTGGGACAGATTGAGAAGATCAAACAAGAAAGTATGTGCGCTCGCGGCGTTTTCCTTTTGTTCCGCTATGATATTTTTCAGGTTGGTTTTATGGCTCCTATCTCAGGCTCCGGCTTTTCAACGTCCATTAGCCAATCCATTCCCGCCATAATTTCAAACTTGGGGAGCCACGCCGCAACCATACACAACGATTTCGGCGCGGTCTGGAAGATTCTCATCGTAATAATGTGCGTTCTCTTTGTTTTCAAGGCAATAGGAGACTCCAGCCAAAAGAAACCCGTGTCCTTTATTGTCTCTTTTATATTTATAATCATATCATTCCTCCTCTCTTACGGCGTTTATTTCATGTTGAGCAACCCTTCCCACCCTCCCCGCGCCTTAGTGGGCTTTGGTATATTTATCGCTATAGCAGGCGTCTGTATAGTCTCCCGCCGGAGCGAAGCCGCGATAATACACGCTCATTTTAGACTGGGCTTTTATGGTCTTCTCATTCTCTTACGGCGACGCGCTCGTGGACCAGAAACGTTACACCGATTTCAGAGTGGAAATTCCGCTCCATGATTTAAGCGTCTCGCTCCCTGACAGAGACAACACGCCTGTTTATATGGAGAACATGATAGGATTTGGACCCATGACAGAAAATATTTCAAAGCATTATCCGGTTGTTAAAAGACTTGTCCCAAACGACCGCCACTATCACGTCTACATCTATTTGAGCGAACTCTTTCATTGGGGACGAGGGAGGTCTGGAGGCGGCGTTCCTTCCGGCGCGCCGGTTGTTCTTGACTCGTATTGTCATACCATCAGGAGCGACGGCGAACATATTCTTGTAACGTTTAAGAATTGAAACGCCGGGCGGCGGCTCACGCCCGGGTGCCCCGTACGGTCTAAACTTGACCCGCAGATTCACATGAAAGACTCCCTCGGGAGCGCGGTTCGGCCATCGCAGAATAGCTGAATAATCCAGCGACTCGTCATATTTTTCCCTAACAAAAAGAGATAATAAAATGGCGAGCAGCGGGTTTTTTCAAAACGCGCCCTGTGGGGCGGCGCATTTTTCCCAAAGCTCAGCAATAACATTCAGGAGAAGCGGCATGAAAGATATGTCAATGAAGTTGAAATATATGGCGTCTATCGGCGTGTTGTGTGTCATGGCAATCGCAGCGGGGGCTTGTGATCACGATGAAAGCCAGCCAGGCGGCGGACACCCGCCGGACAATAGCGAAAATTCGCAAAATAACGCCAACGGCCAGTCAGATTCGGACGTTGTGATAGACCCATCGCGGGATATTGAGGAGTTGAATATTCTAAGCGTGGAGGGCTGGCTTGAGTCTGTCGCTGTCACATGGGAGTCACGGACCAACAGCAGCGCCTATAACGTGTACTATAAAGGCGGCGCCGTTTCGGATTATATAAAAATCGACGATCAGCTTGTCAGGAACTACGGCGACTATTATCGCGCCGATATTCCCGGCATTGCCGCAGGCGCATACAACATTAAGGTCGCGCCGGTGATTGACGGACAAGAGGCGGAAGGCGCCGTCAGAGACACGACAGCGCTCCTCCACGACCGAAGCGGCTATGCGTTTCATGAAGGGAAAGTCCCGGGCGGCTACACTATGGACGGCACGCCCAAACCCGACGCCAGAATCATTTATGTCACCGACCAGAACAAAGACACGATTACCCTTGTTGTGAATGTGGAAGGCAAGGGCGACGTGCAGCAGACGGGACTCTATAATATTATAAATGGCCACAAGAAAGGCAAGGAAACCCGCCCTCTTATCATCAGGCTTATCGGGCAAATCAAGACGCCCGCAGTTACAGACAAGGGTGACATCGTGTTTGACACCGGCAACGCCGCCAACACCTATATCACTCTGGAAGGCGTTGGGAACGACGCGACCGCCGACGGCTGGGGCGTACGCCTGAAAAACGCCTCCAACATTGAGATCAGCAATATCGGCTTTATGAACACCGCGAGCTCCGAGGGGGACGATGTGGGATTGCAACAGAAAAACTACCATATCTGGGTTCACAACTGCGATCTCTTCTACGGCAAGGCTGGCGGCGACGCGGATCAGGCCAAGGGCGACGGGGCTATGGACGCCAAGGGTTCGACCTATGTCACCTTCTCTTACAACCACTTCTGGGACAACGGCAAGACCCATCTGATAGGAAACAAGGAAAATGGTCCCGACGGAACGCCCGGACTGCTGACGCTCCACCACAACTGGTACGACCATTCCGACAGCCGCCACCCCCGCGTGAGGATTCACACGGTGCATGTGTACAACAACTACTATGACGGAGTCGCCAAATACGGCATAGGCGCGGCTTACGGCGCTTCGATCTTCGCGGAAGGAAATTATTTCAGGGGAACCAAAAAACCCGTGCTCATCTCCATGCAGGGAAGCGACGTGTGGGACGTCGCCAGCCAGTCCAACAAGGTCGCCAACGGGACGTTCTCCAGTGAAGACGGCGGCGTCATCAAGGCTTACGGCAACTATTTTGAGGATTCGCTTGCCGGTTTCCGTTTTGTTCCCTACGGCGCCTCCGGCTATCCCAATTCCACCGTCGACTTTGACGCGTACGTAACGAAAAGCCGGAACGAAACGGTGCCGTCTACAGTTAAAACCTCGCAAGGCGAGAAGACTTACAACAACTTTGACACCGCCAGCGGGTTCTATTCCTACATGGCGGATACGGCAGACGACGCGCTGGTCGCCAAAATAAAAGCCCACGCGGGACGCATGGGCGGAGGCGACTTTGAGTGGACGTTCACTACGGCCGATGACGCCAGTTCTAACGTGAACGCCAGGTTGCGACGCGCTCTTGAGAATTACAGAACGAAGCTTGTATCCGTGCAGGACATTGATGACGGCAGCGCCGTCAGTCCGGGCGGAGGCGGCGATTCCGACGGCGAGGAGAGCGACGCGGTTCTCGTGAGCGACGCCATCGTGTGCCACTTTACCGGTAGAACGCCTTCGAATTCGGCGCTCAGCATTACCGGCAATTATTCCAACAGCAAAGGCCAGGCGACGGTAAATGGCGCGACCTACACTGACTGCTTGAAGATGGAAAGCTCCACCACCGTGAGTTTCTCTATAACCGAGGCGATGACGCTGACGCTTTACTTCGCCAGCGCCGAAACGGACAAAAAAGTCAAGATTGACGGGCGCAGTTACACCACCGATTCAAACGCCACGGCAACCGTCTCGCTTGAGGCGGGAAGTCACACTATTGCCAAAGGCGATTCCATCAATTTGTTTTATATTCTTCTATCAAAATGAAAGAAGAAACGCCTAAGCAATGGAGAATTTCATGAAAGCAGGCGGAAGCGCCGGATGCGCGTTACGCTGCGGGCGTTAGTATTGAATACATAGCGCAATGAATTATGAGCGTCGGCAATAGCGCCGGCGCGTAAAGTTCCTTCTACTTGCGCCATCCCGCGACTCTTGACAGGGCGATTCTTTACTGACGCGC
>JAIRTS010000182.1 GCA_031254795.1 Treponema sp. | reverse complement strand
TCGACGCCCTGTCGTTGCACCACATCAATGTATTTCACTGGCACCTCACCGACGATCAGGGGTGGAGGTTGCCTGTGCCGGAATACCCGCTCCTTACGGAAATAGGCTCAAAGCGGGTGGAGCGCCGGCTTTCGGGATCCCCTTTCATAGGTGGATTTTACACGGAAGACGACATTCGGGAAATAGTCTCTTTTGCGTCCGCCCGCCATGTTGAGGTGACGCCGGAAGTAGACCTTCCCGGACACGCGAGCGCGATTCTCGCGGCATACCCGGGGCTGGGCTGTACGGGCGGACCTTACCGTGTTGAAGATCGCTTCGGCATATTTGACGACGTTCTGTGCGCGGGCAATGACGCGATCTTCGATATGGCGGACGCTGTGTTTAATACGCTGGCGCGCCTTTTCCCCTCGCCGTATGTTCACATGGGCGGCGATGAGGTGCGCGTCACCCGATGGAGCCAGTGTCCAAAATGCAACGGACGACTTGCCGGCGCCGGTCTAAAGAATATGTCGGAATTGCAAAGCTGGATAACGGCGAGACTCGCATCCATGCTTGCGGAGAAGGGCAAGAGAGCCATAGGATGGGATGAGGTGCTGGAAGACAGCCCGCAATATGCGTTGCCGAAAAAAGTGGCGGTCATGTCGTGGCGGGGCGTGGAGGGCGGCAAGGCGGCGGTTAAACGCGGACACCCTGTGATCATGGCGCCGGAAACCGAAGGCTGTTATCTGGACTACCGGAATTGCGGAGACGTGGAGGAGCCCGGTCAATGGAGCGTTTCCACTGTGTGCCAGTCGTATTCCATGGATCCGGTCGCCGGCATGTCTGAAAGCGAAGCGGCGCTGGTCATGGGCGGTCAATGCAATTTGTGGTCGGAACTCATCTATGCGGGCAGAATCGCGGAATACATGATATTTCCACGGATCGTCGGGTTCGCCGAGAATATGTGGACGCCTCAAGCCCGCAAAGACTTCGACAATTTTGTCCAAAAACTAACCGTTCACCGGCAAAGGCTTGATATGTTGGATATCGTCCAGTACCGGGGCAGGTTGAAATAGCGTATTTTTTCGCTAAAGCGCGCTTTAGGCGCTGGTACCGCTTGACAAAATTTTTCTATTTTATTAGTATACAATATACATAGTCGATGATAAGGTAAAAAAGGGTCGTTGGCGACCCTTTTTTTGTATGCATGGGAGGAAACGTGCGCTTTACACCACGAAAAACAGACGCTTTGTTTGACTTGTTGCGTCCTATTGTCAGCGGTCTTAATATGACTCTGGTCGAGGTGGCTGTCGCGCGGCGGAAGGGAAGCGCCCATATAAAAATCGTGGTGTATAAAGACGGCGTTGTTGGCATTGACGATTGCTCTCGGGTACACCGCGCTGTGGTTCCCCGTCTGGATTTGGCGTTTCCGCAAGAGGACTTTTCCGTGGAAGTGTCTTCTCCGGGCATAGAGCGTCTTTTCAAAAACGCTTCCGAATTCGCTCTGTTTATCGGGCGAGGCGTCCGGTGTTACCGGACGGACATATCCGACTGGACGGGAGGCGTCCTCAAGTCGGCTGATGAAACGCGGATAGCGCTTGAAAATGAACAAGGAACAGCGCTATTGGAATACGGAGTTATTGCAAAAGCAAAATTAGATAAATCTTACGAAGTCTATTCACGGGAATAGACGAATGGGGGAAGGCCTTGGAAATAGATGTATCGGAAGCGTTTAACCAACTCATGCAAGAACGCAATATGTCTGAGGAACATGTCCGCAGGACTATTGAAGATACCCTTTTAGTCGCCTACCGCAGGCGTTATAAAATACCTGAGAAGACAAAGGAATTTGTCAATGGAAAAGAGACGCCTATTCCGGTTCCTGTCAATGCCGTTGTGCGTTTCAGCGACGACAAAAAAGTTTCAATTTTTGCCAAGAAGAAAATCGTCGACGCGGAAGAAGACGGCATCAGCAGCCCTGTTTTCGAAATAGATTTGGAGGAAGCCCGCAAGCTCAACCCCGACGCGGAAGTTGGGGATGAAATACTCATACCGGTGGACCCCAAGGAGTTTAACCGTTCTTCCATTAAAAGCGCCAAGCAGACCGCGCAGTACTCAATACGGAACATTCAGAATACCAGCCTGTACGATGGGTACAAGGACAAGATCGGAGAAATTATCATTGGATACTTTCAGCGGGAGCGGGGGGGTGATATTTATGTGGATCTTGGAAAGGTCGAAGGCATCCTGCCGAAACGTAACCAATCTCCGCGTGAATCTTTTCATGTGAACGACCGCATCAAGGCGATGATCGCCGATGTTCGCAAGTTGCCAGCCGGCATTGAGATTGTCCTTTCAAGGGCGCATCCTGATTTTGTGCGCGCTATTCTCACGCTTGAGGTGCCGGAGGTGTACGATAAAACCGTTGGAATTCACCGCATCGT
The DNA here is from genome assembly GCA_031254795.1 of Treponema sp. Classification (GTDB taxonomy): domain Bacteria; phylum Spirochaetota; class Spirochaetia; order Treponematales; family Breznakiellaceae; genus JAIRKH01. Next base: position 3,642 of record JAIRTS010000182.1, on the reverse strand, counting down.
CCGCCAGCCGGGGTACCGCACCAAGATAGCGGTTTTTTCTACGAAGGAAGATGTCGATCCGGTGGGCGCCTGCGTGGGGCTTAAAGGGGCGCGCACCCAGGCCATCATCAAGGAGCTGGAAGGGGAAAAAATCGATATCCTCAAATACGATACGGATCCCTGTAATTTTATTAAAAACGCCCTGTCTCCGGCGACCATTGCGAGCGTTATTGTTCTTGATGAAAACAAGCGGCAGGCGCTCGCGGTTGTGGATGACTCGCAGTTGTCGCTTGCCATTGGAAAACAAGGCAACAATGTAAAACTCGCCAATAAACTGGTTGACTGGAGCATTGACATCAAAACGAAGTCTCAATTTGCGGAAATGGACATCAGCGCCGACTCGAGGCGCACCGCTTCCGAGTTGTTTATGGACGCCGAAGAATACGCCAGAATTTCAGAGCTTCCTGGCGTTGATCCGGAGGTCGCCGAAATACTCAAGAACAACAACGCCGATTTTATCGAGGATTTCATCAAACTTGCGCCCGAGCAACTTGCGGAGATGAATATGTCGCCTGAACAGCTTGAGGTGTTGCGAAAGCTTATTGAAGAATATGTGGATATTGTCGAAGAGGAAGAGGAGGAGCTTGCGGAAGAAGCGGGTTCCATTGCCGAACCGGAGGATGCCTCTGAAGCGATTGAAGAAGTTGAAGAATACGAATGTCCCGAATGCGGCGCTAAAATAACTCTTGACATGACCAATTGTCCGAGTTGCGGAGTTGGATTAAGTTTTGAGTACGAAGAGGAATGATGTTCTTCGCGAACAAATTAAAGGTGGAATATGGCAGAGGAATTAGACAACACAAGCCCAAAGGCAGAGCTCATTAAACAAACGCAACCTAAACGTGAAGTGGCGACGGCGGAAAACGACAGGCTGTCGCCTGATGAGAAAAAAATCGCTCCCGTCCAGGGAAAGCGCCGTAGAATTGTGGTGAAAACAACAAAATCACCTGCGCCTCAGGGAAATGCGCCTGCAAACGTCAGCGCCTCGCCGGTACGCGGGGCGGCGCCGTCTTCAATGGGGCAAAGCAAAAAACTTCTGCCAAAGGTTGTCGCTGTCACCACAATCCGCAACGCCGCCAATGACGGAACTGGCGCCAACGGCGCCGTTGACGGCGCCATTACGGACAAAGAGGTGAAAGACAAAAAGATTGAGGCGAAGCCTGTGGTTGAGGAGGCCAAAGCTGTGGAGCGCCGTCAAGAGGACCAGGGAAAAGAGACCTCTGTTCCTGAAAACGACTCCAGCGCCGCGGCGAGCGGCGCAAGCGGCGTCCAAACGCAGGAAAAGCCCGCCGCGTTGAAAGCGGTGTCCACCTTCCAAATATCCCAGCGTCCTCATGTGGTGGTGGGACGAGTCGGCGGGCGGCAGGTTGGTCCCCGCAACCCGACGGACAGCCGCCGCGCTCAGGGACCGAGAGGCGAGGGCGCTGCGGGGAGAGGCGTCCGGCAAGGAAACTATGGCGGAAAGCCCGCCGAGCGTTCCGGCGGCGGACGCTTCGGCAGAAACAACACCGGCTTTTCCCGCCCAGGCAGGCCCGGCGAGCAACGTGGCGGCGTTGCGGGAAACGCGGGGACTGCCAATCAGCGTCTGGTCGGCGGGCGTGTCGGAGGACAGCGCGCCGGAACAGGGGCCACGCCGGCGGCCACGCCACCGATTGATGGAAAAGGCGCGGTAAAACGCACATTTAAGGCGAAAAAACCGGTTTACATACGCAAAGACAAAGAAGAGATGGAGGAAAAACTCCGTCAGACAAAGAAAAAGATCGCTCATATCGCGTATCCGGTTCCCAAGGTTATTGAAATAATGGAAGTGCTTTCCATGGCGGAACTGGCAAAAAAGATGAATCTTCGCGCGTCGGATTTAATAGCGAAACTTTTAAGCATGGGGCAGATGGTTACCATAAACCAGCAGATAGACGCGGATACAGCGACGTTGCTTGCAGCCGAGTACGGCGCCGATGTGAAGATTGTGAATCTGTACGATGAGACGGTCATAGAAAGCAGGGAAGACGATGAAGCAGATTTGGAACCCCGGCCTCCTGTAGTGACGGTTATGGGACACGTTGATCATGGCAAGACCAAGCTCCTTGACTCCATCCGCAGCGCCGATGTCGTCACCGGCGAATTCGGCGGCATTACCCAGCATATTGGCGCATACACGGTTGAAACGGCGAGCGGCGCCAAGATCACCTTCCTCGACACGCCCGGACACGAGGCGTTCACCCGCATGCGCGCGCGAGGCGCTCAGGTTACGGACATCGTGGTGCTGGTGGTCGCCGCGGATGACGGAGTCATGCCCCAGACTGTGGAAGCCATCACTCACGCAAAGGAAGCCGGCGTTCCCATCATCGTTGCGGTGAACAAGATCGACAAAGCGGAAGCCAATCCGGACCGTGTAAAGACCCAGCTTTCCGATTATGGGCTTCAACCCGAAGAATGGGGCGGTCAGACCATGTTTGTCGAAATTTCCGCGCTCAAGAAACAAAACATTGACAAACTCATTGAAACGATTCTCCTTGAAGCGGAAATTCTGGAGCTCAAGGCGAATTACAACCGTCCCGCTGAAGGGAAGGTGCTTGAATCGCGCATTGATCCGGGACGCGGAACCGTCGCCACGGTGTTGGTGGAACGCGGTACGCTCAAGGTAGGCGATTCGTTTGTGGCTGGCATTTGGCCCGGACGGGTTCGCGCCCTTTACAATGACAAAGCGCATAAGGTCGTCTCAGCCGGTCCTTCCGCGCCCATAGAAGTGACTGGTTTTGACAACGGCATCCCCAACGCCGGCGATCCCTTCCAGGTGGTCGACGACGAGCGTTTTGCCCGTGATGTTTCCGCGAAACGGCAGGAATTGAAGCGTAGCGAGGATGCGAAAAACGTCAAGAAAATCACCCTTGAAAACCTCCGTGACACCATCAGCGAAGGCGAGATTCAGGAGCTCAAGGTGATCATCAAGTCCGACGTGCAAGGCGCCGCGGAAGCGCTCCGCTCAAGTCTCGAAAAACTTTCCACTAAGGAAGTGCGGCTTAACGTTATTCAGGCGTTGCCGGGCGCCATCAATGAAGGCGATGTGGAGCTTGCCAGCGCGTCAAAGGCCATTCTCATCGGCTTCAACGTGCGTCCTGTGCCAAAAGCGAAAGCTTTGGCGGATCAGGAGCGGGTGGACATTCGCAAGTACAATGTTATTTTCAAGGCTGTGGAAGAAATACAGCGAGCCATGGAAGGCTTGTTGAAGCCCGACTTCAAAGAAGAGACGCTCGGCGCCGCGGAAGTGCGGGATACGTTCAAAACCCCGAAATTCGGCGCCATCGCCGGCTGTTTCGTGCTTGCCGGCGTGATAAAACGGAACGCAAAGGTGCATGTCATCAGGGACAATGTTGAAATCTATACCGGCAAGATAGGGTCTTTGCGCCGTTTCAAGGATGATGTGAAGGAAGTCGCCGCTGGTTTCGAGTGTGGTTTAGGCATAGAAGGATTCAACGACATTCAGGTGAACGATCAAATCGAAGTTTTTGAGATAGTCGAAGTGGCGCGGAAATTGCAGTAGCAATCCGCGAGTCGCAAGAGCTTTTGCTTCAATAATCGCCCCGGCTATATGCGTCCCTTTGA
>JAIRTS010000166.1 GCA_031254795.1 Treponema sp. | reverse complement strand
CACCTTGTAACCGGATTGTTTAATGAAATCCTCCACTGTACGCTCATGCCCTGAAAAACAGGCGAGGCAATATACAGATTCTCCGGAACTTTTCATATTAAACCGCTCCCTCAAGCCTTTACGCCTTAAAAACCTGAGATGTTATTAATGGATTAGCCGTCCGCCTTTGCGGATCAAGCGACCCGTTTTCACCTTTGCAGGGAGCAGTCCATACCAGCTAGCCGTACATGCGCCGTTCCCTTGTACAATGACACTCAATAATCTATCACATCGTAAAGAAAAGATCAATATTACGGCTCACTTTTTTTCATATCCAACGCTTCTGCGATTACCGTATCTGAACCTTACCGCGTTTGGCAGACACTGTCAAGCGGCTTTCTCTGAATTAAACCCATTAGGCGTCACATAGTCAAGCGCCGAATGCATGCGAATACGATTATAATATGCCTTAATGTACATGAACACCGATTGTCTGACTTCCTCCGCGGAATGTTCGCCGTCCAGCGTTTCCAACTCCCGTTCGAGCGTCTTGAAAAATGTTTCGGCGCAGGCTTTGTCCCGGCAGTTTCCTTTCTGGCTCATGCTCTAGCGGACTGAAGGGCACAGTTTTCTCAACATTTCCTGAAAGGGTTTCACGCAATACTGTACTCTCCGGTCAGAACAGAAGAACAATCCCTCCCGAACTTTCCGATTGCCCAAGGCCATCTCCAGGGCGGATATGGTCGTAGGGCACTCTTCATGTCGGCGCTTAATGCCTAGGCAATGACTTTCCAGTTACAAGTCCAGAACCACCGCCAGATACACCCAGCCTCCCACAGTACGCAAATAGGTTATATTCGACACCCATTGCTATCCGGCCTGTTCCACATGAAACTGTCGGTTCAGGATGTTTTCACTCACCGCAAGCCCATGGTTCGAATTGGTCGCCGGGATGAACCTCCGCTTCATCTTGGCGTTTAAGCCGTTTTCCCGCGTCAATCGGACCGCTTTCTTATCGCTTGCCCGCTTCCCGTAGCTGTTCCGCAGTTCCTTCTTCACCCGGGGGCTACCGTACCGTGAGTGGCGTTTCTCTTGTATCCGGCGAATAAGCCCCTCCAACTCGGCGTCAGCTTTACTCCGCCTCTGTGACATCCCATATTTTGCCCGCTGGCAATAGGCGCCGCAACTGACCCTCAAAATAATCCAGCCGTCTCCCGGATGGTGTATTCGTTGTACTGTTCACTTATGAACCGGTACGCCATCACCGGAGTTCCTTCTGTGCGAAGATGACTCGAACTAAAGTTCGACTGCTTTTTTAGGATTTCCAGTGAAGCGGAGCTTCACACCGCCTCCCGCAACGCCTTGATTTCCTTCCGTAGACGAGCAATCTCTTGGCATCGGGACCGTCCGTGTCCGAGGAAGGGCGGTAAGCCTAGGCACCCTCGCTATCTGGCGTACCGGGTTTTCGTGTTTTTGTGCCAGTGCCGTAGTTTCGACTTTGAACTTCTTGGAGTAAATTCGCCGTTCTTTGTCTTTCATTCCCATCTTTTCCTCTCCTTCTGTTTTTCACTCTTATCTTTGTGTCCATCAGATGGGGTAAGGGCCACATTCCCGGTGATATACGGACGTTTGTCAATGACAGAACAGGTCTTGCCCTGCGCCACCGCTTCATGCGCGAACACCGCGCCGAACAACCCGGCGCCGACAATCAAGTAATCGTACATCTATGGCCTGTTCTCACTACGTGGAATCAACGAGCCCACGGCGATAACATACAAGGCAAGATGGATAAATCTGGAAAACATCAGGTCCAGCTTGTCATACTTGGTCGCTATCCGCCAGAAGCCCTTTAACCGCCGGAACATCCGCTCCGCCTCATTCCTCTATTTATACAGCTCCTTGTCATATTTACAGAGATTCTTCCGGTTCTTCTTCGGCGGTACCACCGGGCTATACCCCCACTCAAACGCCAGCCATCGGGTCTCCCACCCCTCACGCGCCCGGTCCATTGACAAAAACAGCGGCCCCTCCGCGTCAGGATCCTTAATTCTGCCTGCGGTGTCCAGCAAAAGCCGCCCGTCACTCGCGTCGGAAGCCTCCCCGCCGGACAGAATGAACCCTATGGCGCGCCGGTTGTCGGCCGCCATCAGGTGTATCTTCGTGTTCAAGCCTCCCCGGACTTCCCCAAAGCCTGTTCTCCATTTTTTTTAATGCTCCGGTTCCGTCAGGATGCACCTTGACCGAGCTTGAATCTAGGGAAACCGCCGTTATCCGCCTGTTTGTTATCTGCTCCGCCTGGAGAGCGTGAAAAATCTGTTCCAACACGCCGTTCTTTGCCTGCCAGTTGATTCTGATGCAGAGGGTATGCCGGGGGCCGAAGGTCTCGGGGAGGGCGCGCCATTTACAGCCGTTTTCACAGATATAGATTATGGCGTCAAGGAAGCGGCTGTTATCGACTTTCACATTTCCCCGCTGTTTGGGAAAAAGGCTCATAATTTTTTTCCGCTGTTCCTGTGTTAATTTCATAGATTGAGTGTATCATATTTTCTTAGCGTGAACAGGCCATAAGTCTCCTTTAAGACAAGATGGTCCCGTCAGAAATCTTCGGTGGCGAAATTTTTAAATGCTGAAATGAGAAACAAACTTTTCCGCTGTATTCTCCCAAGAAAACAACTTTACCCTCTCATAACCTTTTGCAATAAATTTTTCCCTGTATTCGGAATCATAATACAATTTTGCGAGTCCGTTCGCAATATCGTCGACGTTGAGCGGATCGACGAGCAAAGCGGCGTCTCCCGCCACTTCGGGCAACGAAGACACATTCGACGTAATTACCGCCGTTCCGCAGGCCATCGCCTCCAAAACAGGCAATCCGAATCCCTCGTAAAGCGCGACGAAACAAAAAGCGACTGCGCCTTTTATAAGCGGAGCCACATCGTTTTCATCAACATAACCTGTAAATATAATGTTATTTTCAAGCCGCAGTCCCTTTACTGCGGTGAAAATTTCGTCATACAGCCAGCCTTTTCCGCCCGCCATCACAAGTTTGGGCGCGTTGACGGCTTTTGAAATGAAATTGCTATACGCTTTAATTAAATTAGGAAGGTTTTTTCGAGGTTCTAAAGTTCCGAGATATATAAAGTATTCTCCGCTTATTTTGTATTTATTTTTTACTCGTGTTTTTTCTTCACTGCTATTGTCTTTGGAATAAAATTTTTCCGCGTCTACTCCGGAATGCACTGCGTAGACTTGTTTGTTTTTTACAAATGGATAATAATGAAACAGTCTTTCTTTTGTAAAATCAGAAACAGTAATAATTACATCGGCATATTTAAGCGATTTTTTGAAAAACATTTTTAATGCGTATTTTGTTTTTATATTTACGGTTTCAGACAAATCCCTGAAAACCAAATCGTGGACTACGAGTATTTTTTTCCCCGGCACAAACGGAGGCACATAGTAATTGCAAAAAACGTAAACGTCAGATACTTTTCCGAAAAAAAAGGAGTACGGAAAAGGAAGAATCGGTCTGAGCAATTTATACCAGCAACTCCTAAACCATTTACAAGCGTTCGCCCTGACATTATCCCGCAAAAAACCTGAAACAAACCTGATGTTATCCTCCTTAAGGGTGAAAAAATCGAGCGTATAGCTATTATTCGGGTATTTCCTTATAATTTCTTTTATTAAATATTCAGTGTAATAACCGATTCCTGTTTTCTTTTCTGTAAGAAGCGGTAAAACGTCAAATGAAACATTCATTTAATTTGTACCTTTTCGCCTTTTGGTCAGGCGCGTTAAAAATTCGGGCGTGTCAACAGCGGGGACAACAAATTGTTTGGACTGTACCGGGACTATAAAATTGAACGCGCGGGTAATTATTATATCCATCATGCCATTGATGTTTCCGGTGATATGCGGACGTTTGTCAATGACGAGACATATCTTGCCTTGCGCCGCCGCTTCGTGCGCAAACACCGCGCCGAACAGCCCGGCGCCGACAATCAAATAATCGTACATCTAGTTCACCTTTAAGCCAAGATGACGCCGCCAGAAGTCCTCGGCGGTGAAACGATGATAATTCTTGATGTAATCCGCAGCGGTTTTCTTAAACTTCAAGCCAAAGACCCACAGCAACTTCAAGAGCCGCGCCGTAAGCGTCATGCCAACAAGCGGACTTTTTCCCGCTTCCTTCGCGGCGCGCCGCTGGACATCCCGAAGCAACGCGGCGGAATCCACCGAGCCAAGCCATTCTACCCCGCGGCAATAATCCTCCACCGCCATGATCAACAATTCGGCGTCGTTGAACTTGAAAAACATTATCCTATAGAATATCTTGATAAAAATCATCGCTTGAAAATATAGTTTGCCGCATCCTCGAAAAGCGGAGTCTCTGTGTAGTGTCGCTACAATGAGGCGGTTGCGCATGGAATAGTAGTCTTTCCATCCAGTGCGTTTCGCTTCAAAGGATTCATGACAGACGCAGACACCGCTTACCACCACTTTCTCAAGCCGCTTGTTTCTCAACCCCCATTCGGTGTCGTCATATTGAAAAAAAAGCGGCAGGGCTAAATTGCCGCTCAAAGCGTTCTCAAGCTGGAAACAACAATACCACCATCCGCAATAATTTACCGGCTCTTCAATCTCATTGAGCGCGATTGATCTGATTTCAGTCAGATCATAGCCGCGTTTATGCTGTACAATCCCGGCGGGCTTTATAAATTCTCCAGACGCATGCTGAATGTGCGGCGCATCCATCAGGAGCATGGCGCCGCTTATCACGATGTCCGCGTGTTCTTTTTTCAGCAACCGGAGAAACATGTAGGTGCGTGCCAAGACATCGTGCGTAAAAGAAATATCATCGTCCATAAGTGTGATATGCGTCAGGTTGTACCGGTCTTTGTCGGCAAGCGCCTCAATCATACAGCGCGAAAATCCTCCGGAACCGCCACTGTTGATATTGGGAAAGACTTTCACCGTTTCGCTCTCGATTTCTTCTTTTTTCAAGGTTTGTCCGTTGTCCGCAATGTACACCCGCACATGACCGTTCAAGATCGAACGGCTGTTGGAAAAGATCGTCTCATTCAGCAGAGCCATGTTCGCTTTGACATAACGCTCCCGTTTATAGGTGCAAATGGCAAGCGCAAGATTAATGTCCGGCAGGTCTTCATCAACAACCGAGCGGTACGCGCCATCGTACAACTCCGAAGCTTCAAGCGCTCTGATCGTAAAGGCAAGCAGTTCGCACTCGCAATCGGGATAGACAAGCTCACATTCCCCCGGTTCCCGCAAAGAAAACGTCTCTTTAGCCAATATTTTCTCGACAAAATCGCCTTCCAGCTTGCCTTTTAAACCGCGCTGAATCTGAAAACCGAGAAGCGTCGCTTCAAAGCGCCCTTTTGCTGTCAACGTCAAAGACATTTGGCCAACAACTGTATATTTTTTCCATTTTTTTAAGGCAAAGCTATTGTAATACGTTGTAAACGCCGCTTCTCCCTGCGCGTTAATGCGCAGGCTTTTGTTCTGAAGCCTTATGTCCGCGCTTGCGGCGCGGACATAAAGCTGGTTTATTGTTTCAGGAAGCTGGAGGTTTTGTATTATCATTATTCACCAATTCTTCACAAAGCCCATACACCCTGTCTATCATCCTGTCAAAACTATATTCTTCGTATACCCGTTGTCTGGCATTCGCCCCCAAGCGTCCGCGGAGTTCGTCATCGTCAATCAGACGTTGAATAGCGGTGGACAAGGCGTCCGCGTCGTTTACCGGCACGGTCAAGCCGGTCTTCTCGTCAACGCTCACCAGCGGCACTCCGGTGGGCAAGTTGGTGTTGACGACAGGCTTGCCGTAGAACATGGCTTCCATTTGCGCGAGCCCAAAGGCTTCGACATTGACGTTGGACGGAAACACAAATATGTCGCAGTCCGCATAAGCGGCTTTCAGTTCTTCAAAGGGCAGGTAACCGAGAAAATGAATTTTTTCTCCCAAACTTTCCGCTTCGACACGGGCTTTTAACTCACATTCCAAAACGCCGGACCCGACGATGAATAGTTCCGCGCCCTGTACCACCCGCATCGCCTGAATAAGGATATCAATGCCTTTGTAATACACAAGCCTGCCTACAAACAACAGCTTTTTATGCCGTTTGTTGAACAATTTATCCGTTAGATAATTACCAACGCTTACCTGCTCGTAATCGGAGAATTTCAAACCAAAAGGGATCACCCTGCATTTGTTTTTATACGGAGCCAAGAAAGTCGAGTGGTCTATATGCGCCTGTGTCGCCGCCACAATAACATCCGCCCTGTGTAAAAGCCATCTCAAAATTGGCTCTATGACTTTAAGCAGTCTTCGCTGGCTGATAATGTCGCTGTGCCACCACACAATAACTTTTCCTTTGTATCCCGAAAAGAGGCAGGCCAGATCCGCCAACGGGAAGGGCGTGTGAACCAGCAAAATATCACGCTGTTTTGACAATTTCCACAACTTGAATATGAAATCAAATGATACGGGCATTGAGTAAAGGATGCCGAGGCTTGATGAGCGGCTCACCCGGATATTGTTCACAATCGTTTCCTCGGCCTTGCCTTTACTCTGGCATACCAGCGCCCTCATATCGCTTTTATCGTTGAGTCCTTCCGCTATATCTTGGACTACCCTTTCAACACCTCCCACCCACGGCGTGTAAAATTTGTTGATTTGGAGAATTTTTATCTTTTTTTTGTTTTGCATTGATTTTTTCACCTGTAATTGTCCCACCTATGGCTTCCACTGAACGTAATAGCTAACGCAACGCTGAATGGGCGTCCTTTCTCATCTGTATTATTGCGGTAATAGTAACCCTCTCTGTCGCCAAGCGCCATCAGAACGCCTAAAGACACAGCCATATTGGGAAACGGAACAACACGTATTCCCGGCACAAGCGTCATGGTATTGTCATCAATGCCGTAAAGGAATTTTACGGCAAACCGCAAATCACGCCACCCGGGTCTGAAAGAAAGGTTGAGCGCAAGGTTGTTGCCCTTAATAAGCTCGCGGGTTTTGCTCGTCAGCCCCTTCTCAATATCGGATTCGGTCATCCACTGAAGGTCAGACTCTCCATTATAGAAATATTCGGCGCCGACCGCGAGTTTCTTTGAAAAAAAATCACGCCCAACGCCGATACTGCCGGAAAAAGCAAACGAATCCCACCTTCTTTCACGGATATGCGGCTTCCATGGCACTGTCTGCGACTCGCCTTTACTGTTCACCCAGTCAGTAATTTCTTCTCCTTCAATCAGATCGCTTTTTCCGATGGCCGCGAGACTTTCAGCGTATACTTCAGTGTTCAGAATGGTCGTCTTAGCTGAGACTGCGACGTGTAAAGGCATAACTTCGCTGTACATGAACCCTGCGTTGATATCCACCTTCTTTAAGGCAAAATTGTACTTGCCGCCCCAATGGATCAATTCCCGCTGAATGTTGGTCTCGCCAAAAAAATCATCACGCGCTATGAGGACAAATTCCAATCCGCCTATCCCAATGGGAATAGACAGCCGCGCTGTATAGGCGTCGTTCTTTCCGCTGTGTGTATAGCGCTCGACTCTCTCAATCTTCCCGTCCTTATTTTCCTTTACATAATACGTGCCTCTCCCACGCTGGGAATTTGTCGGCACGAGCGATAAAAGATTGGCGAAAGAAAAATCTCTTGAAATTCCCCAGTTATAAGAAAATTTACCCGCCCGTAAAAAAACTTTGTTGTTTATTGAGTAATCAAGGTAAAAGGAATCCACCGCGATGGCAAACCTGGGAAAAGAAAACGAGAACGTCGATCTGACTCCAAACGTATCGGAAATCTGGTAATTAAGCCCCATAGAAGATGTCATAATGGCGGCCGGCAGTGAAGTCTGTTCGGCAGGGTATTCGTCCCAATACCACGGCGCTTCATCCCATCCGGGGAAAAAGCCTCCGGTAAAAGAGTAGCTCGCGCTTAAGCTAAAGCCTTTTTTCTTGAAGTTGGAAGCCACAGCCGCCGCCGATTTCGGCGCAGGAGCCGCCGGTTGCGGCGTAACCGCAGGCTTTGCCGGCGTCTCTGTCTGGGTGTCCACGCCGGCTGGGGGCGTTTTCTCTTCAAATAAAGAATCAATGTCGCCAAACGCGTCAATATCCAATAAAGAACCGGAATCCACATCTTCCAGCGTCTGAGCATGTAAAAAACCCCCTTCCCATAAACATAAAAGAAACACACATACAACACGCTTCATTGACTGTTTACCATCTCTAAATAGGTCTTTGAGAAGATATAATCGCCAACCCTGGCAAAAGAAGGTTTCGTGATGGTTATCAGAGTTCTTTCTTTAACAAATGCGCCGTTCACGACAGCGCCTTTCAACGCGTCTTCAAAAAGGATCTGTTTGGGAATGTACCGGTCTCCCATTTTGTAATAATCGGGGATAGCCGAAGTACGCAAAAGCTGTCCCGAAAGACCGTAATCCTCGCTCTTACGAACCAATCCGTCCTCGCTTATCCACAATCTCATTCTGGGATACTGTACGCCTTTGGATTTGGAAAGCAAGGTAAGAAGCCTGCACTTGTACTTGCCAAGCGTCACGTCTTCTCCAGAAACCACCTGATAATCCTGGGACAAGGTTGAGCGCGTGAAATCGGAATTGCTGGCGTTGGTGTTCTGAAACCGGTCGCTGCTGCTCGTCGTGTTAAAACGCCTGCTCTCTGGATCGTAGAACCAGAGCGTGCCGCCCTGTTTGAGGTAGCCCTGTCCACGGCTTATGCTCGGCTGGAGGATCACAATGACGTAGGTTTCTTGAGAATCGCGCCTGAATATCGCCGCTACAGTTGTGGTTCGCGCCTGCCCCGGCTTGTCTTCAACAATGGTATATTCCGCGGAAAAATCAGTGTCAAAATAACTGACCAGATCATCCGCCCGTTTCAGCAATTCAGTGTCCGTAAGGGC
>JAIRTS010000134.1 GCA_031254795.1 Treponema sp. | reverse complement strand
GCGGCGCCGCGCGAAAAGCTATCGGGACCGCCTGAAAGAACTATGCCCGCGGCCCGCCAGAGCGTGAGCCGGAAGGGGAGCCGCTGGGACAACGCCCGCGCCGAATCTTTTTTCAAGGCTCTGAAACGGGAACTGGAAACGCTGGGCGGCGAATATTCGGCGACGGAGGCGAGACAATCAATGTTCATGTATGTCGAGGCGTATTACAACCGGATTCGGCTTCATTCGGCGCTTGGCTGCCTTGCCCCTGATATCTTTACCTGTGGGCAAGTCGCTTAACGCTGCCTGCCCAACGGGGTAAAGTCCACCGTTTGCCGTCTTTATGAACCCGAAACGGATACAACACGGAGACCGGAAGGGGATAGAGATAAAGCGGCTCCAAGGATCCATTCGCCTAGGTCGTTCCGCTTCGCTTCACTCCCACAGCTCACTCCACCCACAGTTTGTCGGCCCTGCAAACACTTCGTGTTCGCTTATTCGGGCTGGCGAACCATCATATACAGCCGGAACATTATATGAAATCACCCGCCCCATGCCAGTTTTGCGCGAAGCGCCCTGTAGAAGTTTTGCCGTCCCGCAGCGACAAGGGCCGCGTAATAGGGGGCTTTTTGGACAAAAATTGTGTCACCGGGAGCAAGCGGCATGGTCATCTGTCCGTCCAGAGACAGCAGCACGCCGCTTCTCTGTTCTTCTTCCACTTCTATAATGATGGCTTCAGTGGAGGGCAACGCTAGGGGGCGATTTGACAAGGTGAAAGGACAAATGGGGTTTATGATGACAGCTTCTATTTCAGGATCAATGATTGGGCCGTTTGCCGCAGCGGAATACGCGGTGGAGCCGGTCGGCGTGGCGATGATAAGTCCATCCGAACGGTAACAGCCAAGCGAAATTTCTCCGCTTTCACCGGAGGTCTTTACGCGGAGCCGGACGAGCTTGGCGGCGCCGGAAGAGGAGACAACCGCGTCATTCAGGCAGGATCCGCGCTCTATAACCACGCCACGCCGTTCCACCCGCGCCTCAAGCATGAGCCGTTTTGAAATCCCCGCGTCGCCCGCTAAAAACCGGTCGAAAACTGGCGTCCATCCGTCATGCGGTATTGAGGCGATAAAGCCAAGCGTTCCCATGTTGACGGGAAAGACTGGAATTCCCAAAGCGGAGACGGTACGGGCTGCGTATAACACGGTGCCGTCCCCGCCGAGGCTAAACGCCAAACCGTACGCGTCATCAACAGGCGCTTTTTCCGTGTCTTTGAAAGAAAAAAAACGATACGCAATGTCGCGCTCCGAGAGTTTTTCGGCGATTTCCAGCGCGGTTATGGACGCCAAATCCTTATGCGGATTTACAAACAGCAGGACTTTTTTCAGCATGGCGCCTCTTCAAAAACCCGGCACGCTGGTATTTTTTTGTCTCGAAAATCATCGTCTCGCAGCCGCTCGGTGATGTCGCGGGAGGTGAAGCGGTTGTCCAGCCACTCGTCCGCAAACGTAAAATGTCGCGCGTTAGTCGAAAAATAGAGTACGCCGCCCGGATTCAGCAAGGTCATGCACGTTGTGATGAGGCTTTGATAATCGCGGTTCACATCAAAGTCGGAGAACATTTTTTTTGAATTGGAGAATACCGGCGGATCCAGGACGATAATGTCCCATGAGCGCCTCCGTTTCACCGCTTCATCAAGAAAACGGAGCGCGTCCGCTCGGATGAGACGGAAGGGCGGAAGGACGTTTGATGAAGAAAAGAACGCTTCCCGCGGCAACATTTCGGCCTGCAAGCCATTGAGCGCAAAATTCACCTTCGCCCAGTCAAGGTAGGTGTTGGATATGTCAACCGAGTCCACTTCCACATTTCCTCCCGCCACCGCCGCGTACAGGGAAAAAGCCGCCGTATAACAAAAAAGATTCAAAATTTTCGCGCCGTTGCGCTTTGCCGCGACTCTCGCCGCCTCCTGCCGAATCAAAAGCCGGAGCTTCCTTCTATCCAAAAAAAGTCCGGTGTCAAGATAATCTGAAAGATTCGTTCTGAAAACAAGCCCCTGTTCAATCACATCAACAAAAAAATTCTGATGGACAAGTCTGGTGTATTGACTGGATCCCCGCTGCCTTTTGCGGATTTTCAGAAAGATACGCCCGGCCGGAATTGAGAGAGAGAGAGCCGTCGCTTCCGACATCGCTTTAAGCCAGAGCGCCTCTTCATCCGCGTCTTTTTCATACGGGCGTTCAAAGAGAGCGCCGCACACGGCGTCATTGTAAAGGTCGATCTGCAGGGGGATTTCGGGAATATCCCTGTCGTAGAGCCTGAACGCGTTGACGCCAATGCGCGACGCCCATTTTTTTAGGTGTTTATGTCTTTTGGTGAGACGGTTGAAAAGCATTTCCGCCTGACGCGCGGTTTTTCGGTCGCTGCTCTCCATGCCGATAGATCAACCTCTTTCAAGCGCTTTCTTTATAATAGGCTCATTTTGGGACTTGCGGGAATACTCAATAGCCCGCAATGCGGCGGCTTCGGGCATGGTGGCGAAGGCGCAAAAATCCTTCATTTCGATGCCGTCAACCATGCGCCCAGCCACATTGCCTGCGCGTGAAAGAAACTGCGCCACATCGCGGGCGGAGGCTCCATGCTGCCGCCCAAGCCCCACATAGAGTCGTACGGCGCCGCTTGCAACGGAAAAATCCGGCGCAAAATTCGCATGACGGGAATGGCCGTCAGCAAAACGGGGCGCTCTCCGGTCGTACCGGATCGCCGAATGCCGTGAATGTTTTTTCTCGTATTTGTCATACGCGCCGCCGCGTGAAAACCCGTGGACAGCCGCGGTCCGCTCCGCCTGCTCTTGAAATTCCATAATGGCCGCATACCGCGAAGGGTCAAGTTGCTCGCCGTAGGACAGGGTGACCAGCGCCTGCACCGCTTTTTCAGCGCCTAATTTTTCTATCAATTCCTTGCTGATCGCCGCGACCGGATCCGAGAGGAGCAGAGAAACAGCCGGCGTCGAGGAAATTGGCGTTGCGCCGGTTTCCGCCGCAATTGCGGCTTCTTCCGCCGCAACCGCAGTTGCGTTCTCAACGCCCTGTTCCACGATTTTAGCGGGATCATCCCCACTCCGCAGGGGATCATCGGCTTCCGCGTCCCATGCCCCTATGACGGAAGTCACGATCCGGCGTTTCATGGCTTTCATCACGGCTTTCACCGCAGGAATTTTGGCAAAGACAATAGGAGTGCCAAGGAGCCTCTCCATGTTGCGCGAAAGAAATTTTATGCGCTGTCGTTCGGAAGGAAGGGCAAGACTGATAGCCTTGCCCCGGCGTCCGGCCCTGCCCGTTCTGCCGATGCGATGAATGTAGATTTCCTTGTCGTTTGGCAGATCGAAGTTAATGACATGGGTAAGACGCTCTATGTCAAGTCCGCGCGCCGCGACATCGGTGGCCACGAGGATTTTGGTTAGTTTTGAGCGGAATCTGCGCAATGTCCGCTCGCGCGCTTCCTGAGAAAGGTCGCCATGTATGGCTTCCGCAGGATAACCATTTTCCACCAGACGGTGCGCCAGTTCGTCCGCTCCTATTTTGGTCGCGCAAAAAACGAGCGCGTAAAAATCGTCCGCCGCGTCTATAATGCGGCGCAGGGCTTCCAAGCGGTCTTCTTTCTTGACCACAAGGTAGAACTGATCCACCGCAGGTTTCTCGTCTTCGGGCGCCGCGTCTTCGAGAATTTCAACTTCGCCGATGTAATCCCGTACGATTTTCAGGATAGGCTCCGGCATGGTCGCGGAAAAAAGTCCCACTCTGCGTTCCGGTTTCACGGCCTTGAGAATGGTTTCAATATCCTCAAAAAAGCCCATGTCGAGCATTTCGTCGGCTTCGTCCAGAATAAAATAATCAACGGCCGAGAGATCAAGCGCCTTGCGGTCCATTAAATCCATGACCCGCCCCGGGGTGCCGGCGACTATTTCCGTCCCTCGTTTAAGTTCGAATATCTGGTTGCGGATAGACGCCCCGCCGTACACCGCAGTGACACGCGGGAACTG
>JAIRTS010000062.1 GCA_031254795.1 Treponema sp. | reverse complement strand
GGCGCCCTATCAGAGTCCGGACGCGGGAAGCTCGCGCCTTTGGCCGATCAGGTCATCGTCAGGGAAAACAAGGGCTTTGACGTGGAGGCGTGGAAAGCGGGGCTTGAACACATCGGCTGGGATGTCATATCTCATTACGACGAACTCCTCTTGATGAACGACACCTGCTTCGGCCCCCTATACCCGTTCAAAGCCGTCTTTGACGAGATGAACTCCAGATGCGTTGACTTCTGGGGTCTCAACGGATGCCCTCTCCGCCCCGCCAGAAGAGGCTGGAAACCCCCGCGACGTGGATTCGTCCCAGCCCACCTCTGCTCCAACTTCATCTGCGCGCGAAAAACCGTCCTGCAAAGCCCCCTTTTCAAAGCCTACTGGAAAGCCCTCCCTCCCATCAAATCTTTCAAAGATGCTGTTGTAAAACACGAGTTCCTTTTCACCAACTTTTTTGAGGACAGGGGCTTTGTCAGCGGCAAGTTCGTCGCGGAGGATGATTTATACGAGTTGGCGGATTACCCGCTCATTCTCATGGCGAAAGAGCTTGTCGCCAACCGAAAATGTCCGGTCTTCAAGAAAAAGTCCTTCACTCATTTTGACGAGTTCTGCGCTAAGTCCGCGAGCGGGGAGACGAGGGCGTTGTACGAATACGTCCGCGATCATACCGATTACGATGTGGAGTTGATATGGCAAAACATCCTGCGGGTGGGCAATATCGCGGAAGTCAAAAACGCCCTGCACCTCAACTATGTGTTGCCTAAAGGTCGGTTGACCCGCGAACCTACCCGGCGCAATGTCGCGTTGTTCTTCGACTTTCACCGTCTTGACGCGATTGAAGAGACGATGCGGTATATAAGCCACATGCCCGATTACGCGCATATTTACGCTGCGACCGACACGGAAGAAAAGAGAGCGGCGCTGGAGCGGGAGTTGGGGAAAACCGGGTTTCGGCGTGAGGTGAAGGTCTCGGAGAAGCGGGGGATGCTCGCGCTGCTGGACAGGTTTCGCGGGCGTCTCGCCCGGTATGAGGCGGCGTGTTTCGCCAGTGACGAGCGGCGCGACGGAGGCTTTCCGCATAGAGGCTTGGACAATGTTCTGGGAAGCCGGGCGTTCATAGAGAATGTTCTGGGAGTGTTCGAGGCGGAGGAAAGGCTGGGCGTGTTGTCGCCGCCGCCGGATCACGAGCCGCGCGTGGAATATAGAGAGAATGAATGGGGTGGCGGCTTTGGGTTGACCAAGCGGCTGCTTGAGGCGTTGGGGGTGGACGCGCCGCTTGACGAGTCGAAGCCGCCTGTCGCGGCGTTTGGGACATGCCTGTGGTTTCGTCCGAAGGCGCTCGCGCGGCTTTTAGAGGCGGACTGGAAGCGCGGGGATTTTTTCCGAGGCACGCCGTCCGAGGCGCCGCCCAGCCTTGAGCGCCTTAATCGGGCGGTGGAGCGGAGCGTTGGGTATGTGGCGCAAAGCGCGGGCTGCTACAGCGGCTGGCTTATGCATGACGGGGACGCCCCGCAGGAAATGACGAGTCTGTATTATTCGATGACCTCATTGCAAGTCTCGCGTTTCTGGAAAATAACGAAACCGGCGCGTTGGGCGATTGCGCTGTTAAAAAGGCTGCATGCCGCCTATTCACGCTGGAGGTTCCGCCTTCATCGCCCAAAGACCATTCCCCCCGCCCTTTAGTCCTAACCAGTCCCCCGTTTCTGCTTCTCGCTTTATTAGAAATCGCGATGTAGCTCATTCACAGATTCTCGCTTAACCCCGCGCCAAACCAAAGGTTCGCAAACCTCTGGTTCGCGCTTGCCGCATGGAAGGCTCATTGAAATTTTCCATGTCATCCCCACGCGCGAGCCATTGCGCGACTTACCGGACTTGTAGGCGTCTGCCTGAAGCGGCGTATCCAAACGACATCATCTGGGATCAATTTTTGTGGATGGAATGTGAATTAAAGACAGTTCGCACGGCGGCGCGACCGTGTATGAGATTTTGCGTGATTCTGTATGTTCTCAAAGAAGGTTGCGCCTGGCGCGGCCTCTCGCGTGATTCAAATTGAACGCAGTTTTGTGTGGCTGGGAAAAATTTCGCGACTCCGCGCATGGAACGAGCCGCGTCTCTTGCCTTTTTCTCTGTTTTTCGTTATCATTTCCTAGTAACCAATGAAAAAACCATTTGTTTATCATACAGGAGATTCACTTGTCTCAGACAGAGTTTCGTAGGCTGTACGATACGGTGTTCCCTATCTTGTTTAGAGTGGCGTACCGCATAGCCAACAGCGAGGAGGCGGCTGAGGATCTTTGTCAGGACGCTTTTTTTCGTTTGTACGAAAAGGACATGGATTTTCCCAGCCCTGACGACGCGAAATATTGGCTTATCAGAGTGGTGAAAAACGCCGCGTTGAATTACGCGAAACGCAAAGATCGGGAGCGGAAAGCCTACCAAAAGGCGTTTCGGGAAGACACTCGGGTGCAGGAAACTGGCGAAGCGGTGGTCTTGAAGAAGGAGATGCGAGCGGAAATACAGGAAGCCCTGAAGCAGTTGCCTGAAAATTTGCGTGTTGTGCTGGTTTTGAAAGAATATGCTGAACTTAATTACAAAGAAATTGGAAAGACGCTTGGCATAAGCGAAGGAAACGTAAAAGTACGGGTTTTTAGAGCGCGCGAACGTCTTGCGAACATGTTTGAATCGGGGAACGTTCCTCTCTTGGGCATGCTTCAACCCAGAGCGGCGCAAATTCCCTCTTTATCAAATGGAGTGGAGGAACCGAATGTGTCCTGACCGTCAGTTACTTTCAGTTTATCTTGATGGGGAGATTCCATCTCCGTGGAAAGAAAGAATGGAAGCTCATCTGGTTTCTTGTTCTGAATGCGCCGCATTGCTGGGGCGATTCAGGGGATGCATGGATATGTTAAAAACATCGCTTCCTGATAGAGATGGCGGAGCAAAAGAGCGTGTGTGGCAAAACCTCTCGGCAAGAATGGGGTATGAGCGGGAACGCAAGCCGGCTAAACTAAACCAACGGCTATGGCGACGCACCATTAAGTTGCCGTTGCCTGCCGCAGCCGCGCTTGCGGCGCTCGTCATAGCCTTCGCGTTTATGGTTGTCCGCCCGTTTGCGCAGCCGGTACAGCAACAGGCTCCGGCGATGGCTTCCACAAACGCTCCTGTAGACTATGATGTTCAAGGCATCGTTTCCACGCAAGATATGAGCAGCATATTTCACTATTTAGAGCAAGAAGATGCGTCTAGTTATATGATTATTAAATTGCCTGAAAGCAGGACGTTCACCAGAATTGGCGAGCCTGATATTCTAAAAGCCGTAGATTATCAAGAGAAAAGCGGCGAGGAATGATGCGTTTCAACAAGCTGTTTATGGTGAGAAGCGTTTTGCTTTTCACCGCTGGAGCCACCGCGTTGTGGGCGCAATCTTTTGAGGATGTGCCATCAAGCCTACAGGATAGAGCGTTGGTGCTTGATATAACCGCCCGTGTTGTGGAAAAAGACAGTCAGGAGGTGTGGAATTCCTCCAGTTCGAAAATTACGATTTCCGGGCGGGCTGTGGGCGTTAAACTGTTAGGCGCCAACGTGATTATCGCCGTTCAATTTACCCCGTATTTGACGCCGGAAGGAAATACCATTCTTGTCATTCAAGGGCAAATATGGGTGAATATTCCGGAGCAGGGCGTACAGTACCAGACCACATTGCAGACCGTCCCGGTGACGTTCGGAGAGCAGGTGCGTTTCCTCCCTCTCGGCGCTTCTTCTTCAAATGAAGACGCCCATATTGAAGTGTTGGTGAATGTGTCTCCATACAAAACGCCGGACAGCGCTGTCGTTCAAGAGCGTTTAGATTCCAAAGAAGAATGAAAAAGACTGCGTTTCTGAAGCGATGCTGTTTTTTTTGCGCGTTTGTTTTTTTCTCGTCAAGTCTTGCGGGGAGCCTTCTTGCATGCAAAGCGAAATCTCCTGTCATTAAAGCGATAGATCCTAAAATCGGCGAAATGGGGGATATTATAAGCATTATGGGCGAACATTTCGGCAAGGAGCAGGACGCTTCCTATATAACCATAGCGGGTCAGGAGCCGACATCATCATCGTACCTCGAATGGACGGACACTCTTATCCGCGTACGGTTGCCGGAATTCGGCCGGACAGGGTTGATCTCTGTTTATAAAGGCGATCAGAAGAGCAACGCGGTTCTTTTTTCAAACCGTTCGAAAATACCCGAACAAGCGCAGTACGCGCTCGCAAGCGTTGGCCCGCGCATAGATATGATAAAACCCAACTCAGCTTCCATCGGCGGTTTGATAAGCATACAGGGCGGGGGATTCGGCGCGATGCGAGAGGATCGGAGCGTACGCTTTTCATGGATTGCGGAAAACTCCCTCTTAAACACTGAAAATAGAGGAGAAACCGTCATAGAACCCTTTGACATGGGGCTGGGATACGAGTTGTGGACTTCGGATGAGATCCGCGTCCGCGTTCCCGATGGGACGGTAAGCGGCGCCGTTGAAATTCACACGGCGCAGGGCAATTCCGCGCCTGTTTTCTTTACGGTGGAGGACAAACCCGGAACAAAAGCCTTCCGTGACAAACGGAGTTGGATCGTCGCGTACTCGGCGAATATACTGGTTCACGATTCCTCGACTCCCAACACCCTCTACCTGTGGCTGCCTCAACCCGCGTATTCTTCTTCACAACCTAATATTGAACTGCTTTCTCGTGATAAAGAGCCTTTTGTGGAAAACTACAGAGGAACAACGCTGTTTCAAATCAAAGACGTGGCGGCGCAGTCGAATATAAGCATAAATGTTTCGTACGTGGTGGATGTGTATGCGGTGGAGACCGTTGTAGCACCGCAGTCAATAAGAACGCAGAACGTCTCTTTGCCCGCGTCGTACACCCAGAGCGACTCGCTTATTCCCTCTCATGATCCGGCGATAACGGCGCGCGTTGCGGAGATAGCCGGACGGGAGCGGAATCCCTACATCAAAGCCCAAAGAATATACGAGTGGATCATTGCCAACATCGCCATTCAAAACGATCCGCTTAACAACGGCGCGTTGGATGTTCTGGAACAAAAACAGGCTGATTCGTATTCGGCGAGCCTTCTTTTTTGCGCCTTGTCGCGTTCCGCCGGCGTTCCCGCCATACCGGTCGCCGGCGTTCTAATAGACAGGAACCGTGTCGCGCATGTGCATTACTGGGCGGAATTCTGGATCGACGGCTTTGGGTGGGTTCCCCTTGATCTCGCGCTTGGCGCAAGAACGGCGCCTGAATTTTTTTCATTGCAGGATGACGCGGAGACATGGTACTTCGGCAACCTTGACAACCAGCGGATAAGTTTCTCTCGCGGACAGAACCGGCTTTCACAGATGGATCCGCGCGGGCGGCTTGCGGCGCACAAGCCCGATTATGCGTTGCAGGACTTTTGGGAAGAAGCGGTGGGCGGCATTACATCGTATTCGTCACTGTGGAGCGATATCGCCATAATGGGCATGTATACGCAATAGCAATAGCGACGCAATAGCCGTGATAGCGGCGCGCGCAGGGCGTGGCTGTACATACAATTTGCTTGGATAAGGAATAAATATGACAACAGTTGTTTCTCTTGGCGGCTCCATTGTCGCGCCGGATACGGCGGACGCTATTTTTTTGAAAGATTTTGCGCTCCTTATTAAAGAACTGCTTGACGCGGATCAGGAGCGCAGGTTTATCTTTGTAGTCGGCGGCGGGGGGCCGGCAAGGAGGTGGCAACAGGCGTACCGCAAGGCGCGTGAAGCGCTTGGCGCGGCTGTTGTTGACGGAGAGGCGGACTGGATCGGCGTTATGGCGACGCGGCTCAACGCGCAACTTGTCAAAGCCGTCATGGGTGATTATTGTAAAGATGACGTGGTGATAAACCCCAGCGTTCCGGTCGCCTTTACGGGCAGGGTCCTTTTAGCCGCAGGCTGGAAGCCCGGATTTTCCTCGGATTACGATGCGACCCTGCTCGCCGAACAGTTCAAGGCTGACGCCCTCATCAATCTCTCCAATATTGCGCAGGTGTACACGGACGATCCAAAGAAGAATCCCGCCGCCAAGCCCATTGATCGCGTCTCATGGAAGGATTTTCGCGCTATGGTCGGAGAAGAGTGGGCGCCGGGGAAAAACGTGCCGTTTGATCCGGTGGCGAGCCGCCACGCGGACGCTATAAAGCTCAAGGTCATCTGCGCTTCGGGAAAAGACCTTCCCAATTTGAAGAAACTTCTTGCTGGCGAAGCGTTTGTAGGCACCGAGATTTCAGGCTAGTTGCGCAGGCGCGACGCCTCGCCTCCGTCAGCGAGAACGGCGGCGCGCTC
Source organism: Treponema sp. (assembly GCA_031254795.1). GTDB lineage: Bacteria > Spirochaetota > Spirochaetia > Treponematales > Breznakiellaceae > JAIRKH01. The sequence goes on along the minus strand of JAIRTS010000062.1, from coordinate 12,277 downwards.
GCTTTGCGTCGCCGTTCTCGCTCATTGATCTGCTATTCGATGTCATCAGGAGGAGCGGCGTCCGCCGTTTCATCGTCTTCCGCGTCGTCTTGCGTTTCATCTGGCTCCAGAATGGAGAGCAGTTCCACTTCAAAAATCAGCGTCGAATAAGGGGGAATTATTGAACCCGCGCCATCCTCGCCGTACGCTAAATTAGATGGAATAAAAAACTCGTACGCGCCGCCCACGCCTATAAGCTGAAGCCCTTCCGCCCAGCCGTCTATCACTTCGAAAAGCGAAAATTCCACCGGCTCTCCATCCTCATATGAACTGTCGAACACCCTGCCGTCAAGAAGACTGCCCTTGTAATGCACCTGCACCCTATCGGTCGCAAGCGGCGTGGGCCCAGTCCCTTCACGGATAATCCTGTACTGAAGCCCGCTTTCGGTGGTGACAATCCCGTCTTTTAGGGCGTTTTCAGCCAGAAACGCGGCTTCTTTCTCTTTGTTTTCCGCGTTTTTTTTGTCCAAAGCGGCTCTATAGGCGGTGTTCGCTATATTCAACGCCTCGTCTTCCGACAGGCTGAGGTTGCCTTCAACAGCGTCCTTAAAGCCTTTCGCAAAATCGCTGTAATTGAACGACAAACCACTGTCCGCGAATTGAACGCCGAATATCGCGCCGAACGAATAACTAACGTCATCAACCGGCGCGCCTTGTCCAGCGACCTGGACGTCCGCCGCCGGTTCCGCAAACGCCGCCACCGCAATGCCAATCATACACAGGGTAAATAGCTTTTTCATCATTGCCTCCTAATCCTTTACAATATCAAGCAATTCTACTTTGAAAATCAATGTGGAATACGGCGGAATGAGACTACCCGAACCGCTTTCTCCGTATGCCAGATTGGATGGAATATAAAACTGGTACGCGCTGCCCACGCTCATAAGCTGGATGCCTTCGATCCAGCCTTCAATGACGCGATTGAGGGCGAATTCCGCCGGTTCGCCGCGGGCGTACGAACTGTCGAATACCGTGCCATTAACGAGCGTTCCCTCGTAATTCACCCGCACCGTATCGGTTGCAAGCGGCTTGCTTCCGTTCCCTTCGACAATAACCTCGTATTGCAACCCGCTTTCGGTCGTGACGACTCCCTGTTTCTTGGTGTTTACGGCAAGGAATTCATTTTCCTGTTGCATAAGGCTGTCAGCCCTTGTGTTCAAAGCCGCGAAATACGCCGTTTGTATCCGCTCGCTCGCGTCCTCTTCGGTAAGCCTCAACGTTTTGCCTTCAAGAGAATCCCTGAAGCCGGCGAGGAAATTATCGTAATCAAATTTAAGGCCAATGTCCTTAAATTCCAAGGCAAATGCCATTCCAAAAGCGTAACTGGCGTCATTATCTAAAATTCCCGCATCCGATACGGACGCTTGCTCCCCTGCGGCTCCGGCGAGATCGGATTTCTCCTCGTTTTTACAAGCGCTCAACAATGCCGCAAAGACGAAGAAAATTGCCAGTTGTTTTTTCAAAATGTCAAATCTTGAAAAAGCGGCTGTGGATTTAAATGGAAAAATGGGTTTCAGACCACTAGAGGGTTTTAGTCCGCTTTTCCCAAGCCTGTGGCGGCCTTTTTCATCGGAAACTTCGGTGTCCACGCTACCCCCGAACCGAAGGCTCGCGTTTTGAAAAAGATCGGCTGGTATGCTTTTTTTCATGTACGCTCCTAATTCACTATACTCTTTTCGATTCTTTTTGGGAAGGGGGTGTATGGTTGACGATCATCACCTTGTCGATGCGGTTGCCGTCCATGTCCACTACCATGAAATCGCAGTTCTTGTAATTGAACGACGCGCCGGTACAGGGAATCTCTCCGGCGAGACTCAGGATGAAACCGGCCAAGGTATGGTATTCTTGGTGTTCGTCAATAAGGCTCGGAAGTGAAAGCAGATCGGCTATCTCATCAATGTTGCTGCTGCCATCAACAAGAAAAGAGCCGTCGCCCTGCCGTACTATCGCTTCGGTCTCAGCCGAATGCGCGGAAAGCTCGCCCACAATCTCTTCAACAAGGTCGTTCAAAGAAAGAATGCCCGCAAAACCACCGTATTCATCCATGATAAAGAGAAAATCCACCTCTTTTTGTTTGAAAACATCAATGACCTTGAGGGCGCTCATGGTTTCCGGTACGAAGTGCGGAGGTTTTACAATGCTTTTCAGCGTGATCTGCGGATTTGCGATAAAGGCGAACAGTATGTCTTCCACCGAGACGACACCGATCACCTTGTCCGGCGTCCCTTCCGCGACAGGAAAATGACGCTGGGCGCGGAATTCAGCCGCGGCTTTCAGAACCTCGCTATGGCTCGCGTTGATATCCAGCCACGCGATCTCTGAACGGTGCGTCATAAAGGCGCCTGCCGGTCTGTCCCCGAGGTAAAAGACGCCTTCAACCATGGCGCGTTCGGCGCTTTCCACAATGCCGGATTTTTCCCCCTCCCGCAATGCGATACGCAGTTCCGCTTCGGTTATGCTTTGAATTGTTTCTCGTCCGGATCCTTGGGCGTTAAAAATCTTCTTTATGCATGAAGAAAAAAAAGCGTTTGCCGTGAAGAAGGGGGCGTATAAAAAAGCCGCGCATTTTATAAAAGGAAGCAAATGGAGTACGATATGTTCGGGTTTATGCATCGCTATTCGCTTAAAAACGCTTCCACTCAGAAAGCCCATTGTGGCGGCGAGGACGATCAGCGCAAATCTTATCAGGTCAGAGGCTTCCCACAACGCGGACTGTCTTTCTGACCGCGCCAGGGAAATGCACACGCTTCCCGCGGCGCCTGCGAGTAGCATAAAAAAGCCATTGCACGCCCGCAACGCGGAGACGAAAATTTCAGGATGCTCGGCGATTTTCAGCGCCATCCGGTGCTTTTTATCGCCGTCTTCCGCCTTGATTTTAAGGCGGGTTTTTCGCGCTGAGAGCAACGCCATTTCCAACGTGGCGACAAACCCAGCGCTCACGCACATGAAGAATAGAGAAAGCGCCCAGAGAGACAATTGACGCGAAATCAATTGATCAGTTCATCCTTTTTTAACGGACGTACGATGAAAATGCCGTTCTTTGAAGTAGGCACCGTCACTTTGTCGCCTGTAGCGGTGAACAATCCAAGTATCTGTACAATAGGGTAAAGCGGGTTTTCCGGATCGATATTCACCACCTGTCCTTTTTTCCCATTTGAAAGAAGTACGTAGAGTCCTACGGGATACAGGGACAATGAATACAACAAGGCTTTCACTATGGTCGGATCGTACTGTTTCCCTTCGTTTTTGAGCAACGTGTACATACCGCTATAGGCGTCTTTTGCATCGCGGTACGGCCTGTTTGCCGTAAGCGCCTCATAAGAACACGCTACGGCTACGATTTTAGCGTAAAGACTAATCTTGTCGCCCGTCAGCTTTTGCGGGTAGCCGCTTCCATTTTCCCGCTCATGGTGTTCAAGTCCCGCAAGGCAAACGGTAAGCGGCGCATTGAAAGATTTTAACACCGTGTAGCCGAACACCGGGTGGGAGAAGATGGCCTTCTTTTCGTCCTGCGTAAGGGGACGTTTGTTGTAATACCCTTTGGAAATTGGCGGGATTTTGGTCATGCCAATCTCATGCAACAAAGCGGCGATTCCCAATTCCGTCAGCCTTGTGTCGGAGAATTTGAGGTAGTTGCCGATAATCACTGAGATAATCAAACATCGTACCGCATGAGATGCATAATATCCGCTCTCCTTTTCCAGGGGCGGAGTCCTTTGCGCTCTAATCAATATTTGCTTGTTCTCTTTGATAACAGGGACGGCGCTCGCTACAAGCGCGAGCAACTCGTCATAGTTAAGTTCATTCTTTTCAGCTACCTGTGTGAATAAGTCTTCCATGTAGATTTTGAGTTTTTCGTACAGCTCCGCCGCGTTGTTAATTTTGGCGTCTTCACTGGACGCCTTGGCGGAGAGTACGGCTTCAATCGCCGCTTTCTCTTTTTTTACAGGAGGTTGCTTGTCAGTCAATTCCCCCTCGGTCCAAACCTCGGCGAATTCCCACTCTTTGAGCGCATGGAGCGTCGCTTCTGAAAGCCCTATAGCAGGGTCTGCGAGTATGAACTGGCGATCAAGGTACACCGCCTCCGACCAGTCAAGGTTTTTATGAATGATGTTAATGCTTATACTTTTCATATCTATCCCTTCCTATTATATTATGATAGATTATAGTAAAAATGCAAGTGGGAAGAAGGTTTATATGAAAATAAAGACCATGTTTATTATTTTTAATAGTATTGTTGTCTGCTTCATGGTTATTGTAGGCGCTACGTTTGGAATAGAAAACAGTATGCGGACGCTGGGCGTACAACTATGGGGACTGTTTACGCTATGCGTGGTTGTACTCGTCGCTTTTGACGCCTACTATCTTGTCAACGCGAAACTGCTGTCTTTTCTGGAGAAAGAGGATTGGCCTGCCCTTGTCCAGTATCTCGAAACGCAGACGCTGACAAAAGGGCGCTATTCCTCCCGTTCCGTGCGTCTTTTGGCGCAAGCGTACCTCATTTTGTCTGATACGGCGTCGCTCGTCAATCTTGAGAATAAGATCGCGCTCGCAAAACCGCGGCTCGTCGAGACCTACGCTCTGATTTTTGGAACCGCGCGCCTTCTGGAAAAGAACATGGCCAGCGCGGCGAGCTTTTTTTTCGCCCGCATCCACAGCCGCAAGCTCAACAAAGCGGATTTGCTGTGGCTCCGCTTTTATTACGGTTTTTCCATGCTGCTTGACTGGCGGTTTTCCGAAGCCGCTGAGGAATTCATCATTCTGACTAAAATATCGAACGACATGGTAATCAGCGGACTAGCCGCGTGGTTTCTTTCCGACTATCTTGTCAAAACCCTGCCTGATCGCAACGTGGACATAACCGCCGCGATAGAAGCCGCCCGAAAACAGGTGAAAGAAGCCGTCTACGATCTGCAACAGTGGAATGCAAAGGTGTCAAGACTGCAAAAAGAGCCACATGTCGCTATTATCATCCAGTATCTCCACAAAGCCGGCGCGTGGATATTCGCCTGAGTGTCCGCGCGGAAATAATATGGCCATTAGTCCTATTATTTCATTGTTGCGTAAGCAATAAGAATAAAAAGCGGAGCATTTTGTTTATGCGCGGTTCCAAAGGGCATCATCGCTCGCGCAGTTCCTGACGTTGTTCCAAAACGCGCCTTATGGCGTCAGTTTTTTGAGCGCCATCACCAAACGCCATCTTGTCAAACGTCCCTTCAAAGTGTACTCTTTTTAAATATGCGGATGTCAATTTATGAGGCGCTTAACCGCAGCTTCACTTCGCCGATACGGGATTCTCTGTGGGGGCATGTGTACCTGACGCCTGAGCTTGAGGCGGTCGTCAGTTCCGCTCCCTTCATGCGGTTGCACCGCATATTCCAGATGGGGCCGGTGTACTACGTGTATCCGGGCGCGACGCACACCCGCGCCGCCCATTCCATCGGCGTGTTTCACCTTGCGCGCCGGCTTATCCATGCGCTTGCGGAGCAGGGCGCGGACGAATGGCTCACCCCTGCAGGCGTCCGGTCATTCCTCGCCGCGTCCCTCCTCCACGACGCCGGACATTTCCCATACACTCATTCGCTCAAGGAACTGCCTTTGGAGGATCACGAGGCGCTGACCGGCAAAATCATCCTGTCTTCTCCAATGAAAGACCTTGTCGCGCGGAGCGGGGCGGATCCGTATTTTGCGGCCGCCATCGTTGACACCGGACTGAACGCCGAATCGAAGGATGGCTCGCGTGGAGGCTGCGGCGGAGACAAGGAACTGATTTTTTACCGGAAGCTGCTCTCCGGCTGCCTTGACCCGGACAAGCTTGACTACCTGAACCGCGACGCCCGTTACGCAGGCGTGCCTTACGGCGCCCAGGATGTTGATTTCATATTCTCAAGACTCCGCCCCAACAAGGAACGCGGCGTTGACATTGATTCCAAAGGCATTCCGGGCGTGGAATCCATTCTTTTCTCAAAATACCTCATGTACAAAGCGGTGTATTGGCACCGTTCCGTCCGTTCCGCAACCTCAATGATTAAAAAAGCCCTTATCGCGGCTCTTGAGAAGCGTGTCATTGCGAAAGAAGAGCTTTACAATTTGGATGATCAGGGGCTTTTTGCGCTCATGTCCGCCCGTTCTCGCGCGGCGCCGATACTTTCCCTGGGTGATAAGGTCAAGAACGGCTGCCTGTATGAGACAATAGCCGAAATTCCTTTTGATGAGTACGAACATTCGGGAAACGTGGACTATGTGGACATTGCCAAACGCTCCGCGTCCGAAGAACGTCTTGCCGAAGCGCTAAGCGATGCGACCGGCGTTTCCATTGCTGCGGATGAAATCATCATTGACGTGCCTGAACCGGTCTCTTTTGAGACAGATTTGTACGTAACTGATGAGCGGCGCCCGTTCTCAAAAAGCTCGGCGCTTGTCAATGAAGAAACAATACGGTCATTCAAAAAGAAACTGCGAATTCAAAGAGTGTTTCTTGACCAATCGTCAAAAAAACACGTAAAATGGAGTGAGAGAATTGTTGACATCTTGCATACATTTAATTTATAATATATTGTTATGCGATATGACATGTACGTCGGCATTGTATGCGGACATGCATGTTTAAGAGAAAGAGGAGGTGGCGTATGGAACTTCATAACACTAATGAGGATGTTGTTATCGCCCAGGTAAATGACATGTTTGATATGTTTGAAAGGAGCGGCCATTCTGAGAATATCTGTACTTGCAAGCAATGCCGCATAGATACGGCGTGCTATGTGCTCAACCGTATTGAGCCTCGCTATATTGTTTCAAACAGAGGAGCCATTAGAATAGAACGGAACTCAATAGAAAATCAGCAGCGAAAGGTTGATATTGTTGTAATGATACACGAAGGCATAGCAAAGATCAATCACAATAAGAGGCCGTCCTTCACTCATGGGGTAAAAAAAGAAGAGCAGTCGGTTCATGGTATGCCGATGTTTAATTTGCCCGCCATCTCCGGGCGCGTCTTTGATGGAACCAATTTCGCGCCTATGACAAACATTGACATTGAGTTGCTTCGTGACGATGAGATGGTGGCTATGGTTGACAACAACTGGCAGAATCCCTTCCACCTTGTTGAGCATAATGAAGGCGTCTTCAGTTTCTGGCCGGCGCCCATAGCGACTAATGAGGCGAATGTGCATAAAATGTTCGAATTTTCCATTAAGATTAACGCTCAGGGCTTTGACAAGCTCAACTATTTTTTTAAGATTCCCGTCAAAAGCGAACAGAAAAGCGGCGCCACGTTTTTGCGAAGCAGAACTTTTAAGCTGCCTGATATGTATCTTTTCCCGCCCGGCGAAGACAGCGATTCTTAATGCAAGCGAACCGTGCGCGCGGCCCGCTCGCGCCGGTTGACGGAATTCGGGCTGCGATTAAGAACGGCTGAAATTTTGTTGAGAATGCGGTTGACCGGGAAGCCCGGCGCGCCGCGTGGCGGGAACTGTGCAAAAACAAAATGACCATGTTATTTCCGCACAGTCATTATATAACCTGCGGGATGTAGCCTAGCGGCTAAGGCGCTTGCTTTGGGAGCAAGAGATCGGCGGTTCAAATCCGCCCATCCCGAATAGAGCTTGGCAGGAGCGCGCATGCAAAAAACCGGTTTGTATTATGCCATTATTGACACGCCTTTGGGAGCGATGCAGGCGCTCGCTGAACAGAGGGCTGACGCCAACGGCGCGGATGCCGTCGGCGCTTGCAACGCCGTCTTGACACGGCTTGACTTCATCGACAGGCTCGCCTTCCCCCGAACTGAGTCCTGCGCCGAAGCGCCGGATCTGCCTTTGTTTGACACCCTCCGCGTGTGGCTGACGGCCTATTTTTCCGGCGAAGCTCCTGGCGCGGCGCATTGCCCCGCGCCGCCGCTGTCCGCGCGGGGGAGCGTTTTTCAGGAGCAGGTGTGGGATTTGCTCCTGCGCATCCCCTACGGCAAGACAACTTCCTACGGCGAGCTTGCCGCGACGGTGGCGGCAAAGCGGCGTCCTCCTGTTATGGCGGCGCAAGCCGTGGGCGGAGCTGTAGGACGCAACCCCATCTCAATCATCATCCCCTGTCATCGCGTCATCGGAGCGCACGGCGGTCTTACCGGTTATGGCGGCGGCCTTGAGCGGAAACGATTTTTACTGAAACTCGAAGGCGCTCTTTGACAAAAACCCCTGTATGGACTATACTTCTCTGTGTATGGAAAGGTTGAATGCGATTGCGCGGGAAAAACATGCGACGGAGAAACGCAAAGAAATTCCACTATTCATGGAGCCAATCCCCAAAACTTTAGTTTTCGGGATTGCCTCTATAGACACATGATTGCCCCTTTCTTCCGCCGGAATCAGACGGAAACGTGTGTAGACAGTCATAACGGCGTGGGGGTGAAACAACCTGCGGCATGACGCGGCGCGTTGCGCTGAGGCGCCGGGGCTTTTGCGCCGCTCTGCGTGTGACATTCACGCGCGGATGTCACGGGTGAAAAGCCGAAAAGGAGGTTGAAGGTGTTCCGGCAGGGCGGTTTACGACGCGCGAACCGCCCTGTTGAAAGTGTTTCACCAGTGAGGCTGCTTCAAAACTTCAGTTTTGAAACCGGCTCCAGTCCTATTGAATTGATGAAAAGTAGCTTTTTGTATAAGGAGAGGAAGCTCACATGGTCGATAAACGCATAGGACCGCCAATCGACGCGGATACGCTGAGGATAATGCTCGCCGCGTCCTGCACCGGACTCTGGGATTGGCGCATCGACGAAAATACGGCGTATTATAGCGATGAGTGGCTTGCCATTGTGGGACTGCCGCCAGATGTTTTTGAGCCGCGTGTAGAGTTCCGGCTCGAACGCATACACCCTGATGACGCCGCGTATGTTAAAGGTGAATTAGACGCGTTTCTGAGCGGCGGGAGCAAGGGCGCTCCCTACATTGATTTCCGCATGAAACACGCCAATGGGTCGTGGGTGCATGTGCGTGAAACGGTTGGCATAACAGACCGCGACTCAAGCGGGCGTCCTACGCGGGTGACGGGCATGATGCGCGACAACACGGTCGCAAAAGTACGTGAAAAGCACCTTGAGGACGAACGCCGTTACCACCTTGCAGTTGAGAACACGGCGGGGCTTGTTGCATGGGAGTGGGATGTAGTGTCTGATTCCATCACCTTTAGCGGCAAGCTCAAGCCATTTGAAAAGAAATCACTCAAAGAATTCATGGAAGTCGTGCATCCTGATGATGTGCCTCTGTACGAGCAAAGCATAGCGGAGTATCTTGAAAAGGGCGAAGGCAACTTTGAGCATATTTTCCGTATTTTGGAGGTGGACGATCAGTACTCATGGAACATGCTGCATGCGATAATTGTGGAACGCGATGATCTTGGCAAGCCGACAAAAATGATAGGCAGTACGCTTGATATTGATAAAAACGTCCGCACGGAAGACGCTTTGCGCGCCTCGCTTGAGGAAACCGCCCGCCACCGCGAGCGCCTTATGGTGGATATTGAGCGTTCTGAGGAATCGCGCAAGTCGATGTTCAAGAACAGCCCCCACGCGTGCATCATGTTTGACAGCAGGTTCCGTGTGCTTGACTGCAATCCCGCCGCGCTTGAATTGTTTGAATTTACGAGCGAAGACGAGTTCAAGCGCAATTTCGGCCAGTTTGTCGCGACGGCCATACCGGAACGCCAGCCCGACGGCAAATTGTCGACGCCGCTTGTCGAGCGGTTCAACGCGGCTGTCCGTGAGGGGACTCACGAGTTTGAAACTGAGCTGACGCTTAATGGCAAGCCTTGTCCATTAAGCGTCGTAATCAAAAAAGTTGATCACATGGACGATTTTGTGCTGATGCTCTATAGCGTTGATCTGCGCAAGCAGCGCGATATGCTCATGTCTCTTCATCTACGCGACAGACTGCTTGAAACAATCAACAACATGGCGGTCATACTGATGGGAACCAATGACGACATTGTGACCGTACTGAACGCCGCGATTGCTGAACTGGGGGCAGGGGCGAACATGGACATAACGTATGTGCTGAAGAACGAGGAGGTGGACGGCGTACTGTACTGTTCGGTTGAGAGCCACTGGACAAGAGTTAAAAGCCAACAAACGCCGCCGCCCCTCGTGCCGTATGACAGCGTCTTCCCCGGCTGGCGCGACACGCTCGCTCAAGGCAAAGTATTCAAGCGCAGCCCGCTGGATGTGTTCAAGAATCCGTCGAAAATACCCGCCTCAATAGCAAAGGTGAAAATCTCGCTGAACATCCCGCTCTTTATAGACGGCGCCTTTTTGGGCGTCATCGGATTCGCGAGATATGAAGGAGAGAAACCCTTTATCAAAGCGGAAGAGGACCTGTTGCAGTCCGCGGGGGTGTTGATAGCGGCCGCCATAACGCGCGCCAGGATGACGGGAAAGCTGCTGGAAGCCAACCGCGCGGCGATTGCGGGCGTTCAGGCGAAGACCAATTTCCTCTCTCAGATGAGTCATGAGATACGCACCCCCATAAACGCCATAATCGGCATGACCACACTCGCGGAGAAAGCGGCTGACATGCAGCGCGTGCGGTACTGCCTCACGCAAATTGAAACCTCTTCCCGCCAGCTTTTGGGCATTATCAACAACGTGTTGGACATGAGCAAAATTGAGGCGAACAAGCTGGAGATAAGCGCGGAAGAATTCGTGTTTGAAGACATGATGCGGCAAGTCTTCAATGTTGTTCAGGTGAAAATAGATGAAAAGGGACAGGAATTCCATGTGAATGTGGAAAATACATTTGTCCGCGCCGTTATAAGCGATGAATTGCGCCTGTCGCAGGCGCTTATCAACCTCCTCACCAACGCGAGCAAATTTACGCCCGACGGCGGCAAAATATCGCTGTCGGTGGGACAGACGCCCATAGACGCCGACACCGCGCGGTTGCGCGTTGTGGTCGCCGACACCGGAATAGGCATAACCGATGAGCAAAAACAGCGCATGTTCCGTTTGTTTGAACAAGCTGAAAGCGGCGCGACCACCCGCAAATACGGCGGCACCGGGCTTGGGCTTGCCATAACGAAGAGCATAGTCAACCTTATGGGAGGCGACATTTGGATTGAGGACAATCCGGGCGGCGGGTCAAGATTTGTGTTTGAAGTTATCGTAAAGTGGGGCAAGGTGTGCCGCAAGGACAATATCCCCAAACGCTTGCGCCGCGATCTGCATATCCTGGTTGTGGATGACGATGAGGACACACGCGAGTATTTCAGGAACATCCTGAGCGGGTTTTCATTGGAATGCGACGCGGCTTCGGGCGGCGAGGAAGCGGTTGCCATGGTGGAGCGCCGGCAACGGGACGGCAACCCCTACAATTTGATATTCCTTGACTGGATGATGCCGGGAATGGACGGCGAACACGCCGCCATCGAAATAACGCGCGTTATGGGAGACGGGGGACGCGGCGCCTCGCTTATCGTTATGATTTCTTCGGCGAACCGGAGCGAGGCCAGTTCGATGCTCAACGCTCTTGGCATCACCAATTTCCTGCCCAAGCCAATATTGCCTTCCACCCTCTACAATACAATCGTTGATTTGTTCGGGTACACGGAAGAGGCATCCGAAGACGACGCCGACCAGACGCCCTCTTACGACTGGAGCGGCAAGAAGGTGTTGCTTGCCGAGGACGTGGAGCTAAACCGCGAAGTTGTCATCGGCATCTTGGAAGACACCGGCGTGACCATAGAGTGCGCGGAAAACGGGCGCCGCGCGGTCGAAATGTTCGCGGAAAACGACTACGACATTGTGCTTATGGACATACAGATGCCGATTATGGACGGTTATGACGCGACGCGGACGATACGCGCGTCCGGAAAGCCAAACGCCGCGTCCTGCCCGATCATCGCCATGACCGCCAACGCGTTCAAGGAAGATGTCCGCAACTGCCTTGCCGCCGGCATGAATAGCCATATCGCCAAGCCGCTGGATGTCCAGCGTTTGTTCGACACGCTGGACAGATACTTGTCTTCCTGAGAGCGGGCTGGACGGGCGAGCCACGCCGCCGCCAGGCGATGACACTAGCCCATCTCTCCAATGACACCAGGCGCTAAGCGGAATCCCGCACCGTGAAGCGTTGGATCGCCTCGTCCAGGGCGTCCAGCGCCTTCCCGTTCTCCTCCACAGACTCATGAGCCAACTGCGAGGAGGCGAAGACCTGCTCCGTACTCTTCGCCACTTCGCCCACCCGCCCCTGGATTATCCCGC
>JAIRTS010000005.1 GCA_031254795.1 Treponema sp. | reverse complement strand
TATATTAGAAGCATGCAGTCGAAGTATAAATTTAAACAAAATATGACTAAAACCGACTTTCACATCCATGTGCCGGAGGGTGCTATTCCCAAAGACGGACCTTCGGCCGGCATCACCCTCGCGTCTTCACTGCTTTCAAGCTTATGCCAAATTCCACCGATGGCGCGTGTCGCCATGACCGGAGAACTTACGCTCACAGGACGTGTGCTTCCCATAGGCGGGCTTAAAGAGAAACTCCTCGCCGCAGTACGGAACGGCATGGAGGTGGCGCTCATTCCAGATGGCAACAAGGAAGACTGGGAAGACTTAGACAAGGACATACACGCCTCGCTGTCTGTCACTTTTATCGAGAACGCTGAAGACGCTTTCCGAGCGTTGTTTAATCACTTGAGGGCTAATTCCTCGTCCGTTGGGACCGCTAAAGAGACCGAAAAATATGCCACGATGAGGAATGAGTGCATTTCTTCATAAATCGTATAATGTGTCGGTATTGCTATATCAGTGCGTCCAGCAAAATATCAATTGCAACGCCTAGCGATGCGGCGGAGACAAAACGCCAGGGGAACATAAATTTTGCCAAAATCAGCTATTTTCTCAACCAAAGTGGAGAGGAACCGGAATTGAGCGTTGACCGTCTTTGACATAGATGTGATGAAAACTCTTAATTTGATCCAAACTTCCCACGCCCTCATGTCTCTAGTATACAGTATATAGAGGATTTTTATTCGCAGTAGGGTCTAATATCCTGCCCCTTGAGACGGTTAGAATTGGTAACGTCTACAAAAAAATGGTGGTAGACCCTACAGTTAAATAATTTCCGGACAGAACGAACCTCATAAACAACGCAACGCTTACAGATACCCACCGCTTGCAGCGGGCTGATTCATTCGCGGCGGTTAAAATTGACGTCGCCAGCAAAATGTGGCGGTAGACTGGTTGCCGCACAAACCTCACAATTAAACACTTTCCAGACAGAACGAACCTCGTCCATGGCGCGGCGCGAAGAAGACACCCTGCCATCAGCTATGATTCGTTTTTTACGCCGCGCGACACGATGGGCGCATGGAACGCGCGGAACTGCGTTGCAAGTCATATCCTCTTTTAAACCATAGCCTTTTTATCACTTTCTCGCCCTCAAACGCGTTCCATTGGCAGGTTTTCGGACTCCTAGACGCTCCCGCATGGATTTTGTATCATAGTTTCATTCCGGCGTGACAGCCGGAGAAGCGCAAACGATAGGGTAAAGAAAAGGAGCATATATGATACCCATGAAAACGGCAATCGTTGAGATTGACGGGGATGAGATGACGCGGATATTGTGGGCTTTGATAAAAGACGATCTCATAAAACCTTTTGTTGATTTGAAAACCGAATATTACGATTTGGGGCTTAAAAACCGGGACACTACCGAAGACAAGGTGACATCCGAAGCCGCGTATGCGATTAAACGGCTTGGAGTGGGCGTGAAATGCGCCACCATCACGGCAAACAAAGAGCGAAAAGCTGAGTACGGGCTAAAGCATCTGTACCCAAGCCCCAACGCCACGATTCGAGCGATTCTTGACGGCACCGTTTTTCGCAAGCCCATAGCGGTCTCGCGAGTCAAACCATCTGTTTCCACATGGAAAAAGCCCATCGTCATAGGCCGCCACGCCTATGGCGATGTGTACAAGAACGCGGAACTGCTGATTCCCGGTCCCGGCAAGGTTGAACTTGTGTATACGGTTGGAGACGAAAGCGAGACGCGGATATTGGTCGCGGATATGAAGGGACCCGGCGTGGCGCAGGGTATGCACAATACGGACGAATCCATCAGGAATTTCGCTCGTTCCTGTTTCATCTACGCGATTGATGAAAAAATTCCGGTGTGGTTCGCCACAAAGGACACGATTTCCAAAATTTATGACGGCAGGTTTAAGGAGCTTTTCAGCGAGGTGTACGAAACCGAATTCAAAACAGCATGTGAAGCAGCCGGCGTACATTATTTCTACACCTTGATCGACGACGCTGTGGCGCGGGTGGTTAAGGGCGAAGGCGGCTTCCTCTGGGCGTGCAAGAACTATGACGGCGATGTCATGAGCGACATGATCGCGAGCGCGTCCGGCAGCCTCGCCATGATGACTAGCGTACTGGTGTCTCCCTCCGGCGCGGTTGAATACGAAGCGGCGCACGGCACGGTGCAACGGCATTACTATAAATATCTGAAAGGCGAAAAAACAAGCTCCAATCCGGTTGCGCTCATCTTTGCATGGACTGGCGCGCTCGCAAAGCGCGGGGAATTGGATGGTACGCCGGAACTGACCGCCTTTGCGAAAAAGCTCGAACAGGCGGTCTTGCAAACCATTGAGGAAGGCGGCATGACCGGGGATCTCGCCCGCCTCGCAGACTCCGCGTCCGCGCAAACGCTTACTTCATGGGAATTCATGGATGCCATTGTAAAACGACTGAGATGATGTTTGATCACATTTTAGGACAACCCGCAACCGCCCAACTCATCGCCGATTTTGAACAGGGAAAATTGCCGCCAAGCATCCTGTTTGCCGGTCCGGCGGCATCCGGCAAGGGGACGACCGCCTTGGAATTGGCGCGCGCGTTTTCGTGCGCCGGACATTTGTCCGCCAGAGTTGACGCTGACTGCGGTTGTCCATCCTGCGCTAGGCATCGTCTGCTATCCCACCCGGACTTGCTGTGTCTTGGCCCGCGTGATTTTTCAGCGGAGATTGCCGGAGCCGCCGAAGCTTTTACGCGCGCGGTGGAGGGGGGGCATGACGTGGAGGCGCGAGAAAAGACGTTTGTACTGTCCATAAAAAAACTGCTTGCGCGTTTTGCGGTTGTTTTATGGGAAGACGATCCAAAATTCGGCAAATTGACCAATATGATTCTCACGCTTGAGGAATATGTGGAGGAAATCAGCGCCCTCAAAAAAAGCGGCGTGGAAACTGTGAGGAAACGGTGCGCGGCAATCCTCAAAGATGCGGTGAAGCTCGAAGCCGAGGGCATTGCGGATACGATACCCATCAACCAGATACGCAGGACCGCGGCGTGGGCGCATCTCGCGCCCAGCGGCAAGCGCAAGACAGCGCTTATCGAAAACGCTGACCGTATGCAGGAAGGAGCGCGGAATTCTCTGCTGAAAATACTGGAAGAGCCGCCGGCGGCGGTCTCGATCATACTCACCACTTGCCACGAGCAAGCCTTGTTGCCAACCATTCTCTCCCGCGTACGCCCCTACCGCTTTGTACAGCGCCCACTGGAGATCGAAGCGGAGGTGACGCGGCGCGTGTTTGGAGCGCGGGAACCGGAGCCTGCAAGAGACGCGAAAAATGGAGGACTTTCTATTGCGACGTACCTTAAAACATTTCTGCCTGTCACGGATGCCACGTTGCGTCCTCTGGCGGCGTATCTTGCGGCTTCGGTCGCTATGACAACCGCGTTGCGTTTGCGCCGTCCCGCCGCCGATCTGCCATGGGAACTGGTGGCGCTCGGCAAGTACACCGCGCCCATTGCGGAAGCGGCTGGGCTGGGCAGACCCGTCAAAAACACGCAGGTTTTGATCGAAAAATTGCTTGCGTCTACCGGCAATTTTGAAATACGGGGGCTTTTCTCCCATTTTTTGCAGTTCCTGCTTGCGCTTGTCGGCGAGAGCCTTGCGGGGCCGCAAGGTGAAAGCGGCGCGACAGGGCTTTCGCCCGCATATCTCGACTTATGGCGCGGCTACACTGCGGAAGCATGTGCGTCCGTCTATTACAACCAAAAGCC
>JAIRTS010000270.1 GCA_031254795.1 Treponema sp. | reverse complement strand
GAAAACAATATTGCCGCCGCGCGGTGGAGAATTAACGACGGGGAGGAGGCAAGCTAAACAGTGATATACGCGTGAATTCCCCTGTCCCAGGATAATGGCTTCTAGAGACAGTTATACCTATTGATCGTATTATTCGGCATGATTTATTGGAAAGCGCGGGTGTAAACCGCGCCCTAAAGGGCGAATTTTTTTATCAACAGAGGCTGTTCCAGAACGCGAACTACGTTCCGCGAAGCAAAGGTTCGGGTTGGTTTTGGAACAGCCCCAACTATAAATTGTGAAACAAGCGGACATCCGCCGCTTTTAGAAAGCGCGTTTTTTTCAGAAAGCCATGCTCAAAATTTTTGAGCGTGGCTTACAGCGCTCATCGGTTAGACGATATCAAACGCCTTTTCGATGCTGATGAAATCAAGGCTGCCTGATAATGACGCATGCGCAGTAACGATAACCGGATATTTGGTCGCATCTTGATCGGAAAGAGTTTGAGCGCCAACGAAACGGTAATTTGACCCGGAAACCGCCTGCGCCGAGAAGCGCTTCGCCGTGAAACCGGAACCAACAGATCACGCTTGCGCTTAGCCGCCAACGCCCGCGGCGCCATAAACGACCAGCCGCCGCCGGTTAACATCTTCTCTTCAATCAACAACCCCGCCCTAAAGGGACGGGGTATGTAGGTTCTGATAGGTATGGATTGTATGCGGGATCCAATACCCTTGAACCGAAAACGGACGCCGCTGCGGATGCCGCTCTTGAAACCGCCCTGAAGGGCGGGGTATTGGACCCGCCTGCGAATAAAATATTATTTAATTTAATATGGGTAGAATGTGAAAATACATAAATCAGATCCCCGCGCTTCACATAATCCGCCGCTGTTCGCGCTTCGTCGCCAGCGGGCGGCTCGATCTTGCGTCATATCACGGGCTTGTGCAATTCCCGGCGAAAATCGCGCGGAGTTTTGCCGTAATGACGCTTGAAAAGACGGTTGAAATAGTTTATATCCAGAAAGCCGCACTGTTCGGCGGCATCCTGAATGCGCAACGCGGTGTCCCGCAATAATATGCCGGCGAGCCGTATGCGCCGGTTGTTGATAAAGCTGGTGATGGTTTCGCCGGTTTCACGCTTAAACAGGGCTGAAAGATAACTGGGGTTAATGTTAAAGCGCGCGGCGAGGTAATGGAGGGACAGAGGCTCCTGCACATGGTATTCTATAACGGTGATGATATCCCGAATAACCGGCGTATAGTTCTGCATGGAGTATTCCTTGACCAGCCTGCAATAACCGCGCAGCATTTTTGGGGCGAGCGAATTCAACTCGCTGACAGCGGAGGCGGCTTCGATCTCTCTTGAAAATTCGGATGACACGACATCAATGTGAATGGGATGAACAAAACCCTGCTCCGCGGCCTTTCGCGCAAGCGTGTTGAGTATCACCAGGTAGTTTTTTGTGTTTCGCAACCGGTCGGAGGGTATCCGGTTTTCCATGAAGGAAATCCTGAAACCCGCGAGCGCCCGCAGGGCTTTATCGCTGTTTCCCTCGGCAATGGCCTCCAATATGGCGTTTTCGTTTTTATAACGTTCCTCAAGGATTTTCATGGACAGAACCGCTTCCGGTTTTGGGGTATAGAATTCTCCTGAAGCGCCGAGCCCGAGAAACATGGTGTGCATCCTGATCGTCGTATCCGCTCCGTACAGGTCCTGGACGAAAAGCATTATCATTTTTTCCCAGTTGCCGGCCGCGTATACCAGAGGAAGCCATTCGTAGTAATGGACAAGCTCCGGTCTCAGGTGCGGCGGAATGGCGCAACGGAGAAGCAGGGCGTCAATGCCCTCGTCGCCAGGATGACTGACGATCCACGGGCCGATAACGCAGTAACGCTCCTCTCCCGGCAACCTGAAAAGGCAGTAATGGCATTTCAGCGCGTCTTCCAGCATGTCGACCATACCGTGGGAAAGGGAGCGGGCGGTGACTTTCACTGTTTTGCTGTCAGGACGCGCGGCGCTGTTTTTTTGGAAAAGTCGTGAGCGGATGCCTCCGTCGAAGTCTTCAAGTCCGCGCGGCTCCGGGCCGTAGAACCGGATATTCACGCCCCACGCCTGCGCCGCTTCGCCCAGCAAGTGAAGAGTTTTTCCCGTTTCAACACTTTCTATAGCCATACAATAACCCTATGCTCTCTCAAAACGTATCATACCCAAGATTGGCGGAATGAGCCTCTCCGCCGCCGGGACCCGTTCCGGCGCCCCGCCATCCCAAGCCTCCGGGCGTCTTCCCCGCTGAAACCGCTCTATCTTCCAGCGCCGCGTACAATACTCCAAACCCTCAACGGCAACCCTCTAAACATATATATTATTATACAAAATCGCTAAACACAAGGATACTCAGACAAATTCTTGTACAGCTTGCGCGGATCAAACTTCAATCCGGCGAAGGCCGGCTCTGGAACAGCTTCTCCCGCTCATAGCGGGAGAGCGGGCTTTTTACCGCGTTCGCCAAGCCTATGGCGGCCTACGGCCGCCATAGGCTTGGCGTCCCGATTGCGCTGTCAAAGCCAAGCGTCCGCGACATTTTTTTCAAAAATCCCTCGCAACTAAAAATTGTATGAGTTTCAATAAAATTTGTCCTAACTGCTTTTGAAAACCATTTTCATAATAGTGTATATAGAAACCCTCATAGAGGGCAAACATCAATTTTTGGAGGAAATCTATGAAAAAAATGACATGCGCCATTCTGTGTATGGCTCTTATCGCCGCGTCTCTTGCCGCGCAGATTCCCCCGGACATGACGCCGGAACAGCTTGAGGCCGCGAAGGCCGCTTATTCCGCCGGTAAGTCGCCGGAAGAAATTCAGGCCGCGATAGCCGCCGCGGCGCCTGCGGCGGAAGAATCTGCGGAAGGCTCCGCCTCTGCGGGGGGGGGGGGGGATTCCCCGCGGCGAAGCCGAGCGTCAGCACGTCGATGGGCGAGTTAAGCATTGACGGGCGCGTTATTGTGGGCTTGGAAGCGGGGGCGGCCCATAAGTACGGCGAAGACTATTCAAGTTTAAGCTCGATAAACTCCCAGATGGGCGAAAACCGCGCCGAGCTGTCCTTTCACCTGAAGAACGGCAACTTTGGCGAATTTATCATGCTGCGCGCCCAGCATTACGGCCCCAACAACAACTACAAAGACGGCAACTACAACCCCGAGAACAACACCTTAAACATCAAGTTTGATCCGGGGACCAACCAGGGCGCGGGCTTTGTCGCCTCGA
>JAIRTS010000248.1 GCA_031254795.1 Treponema sp. | reverse complement strand
CTTCCGGCTCTCAGGATTATCTCGCCCTCTTCATCAAGTTTGTCCGCGCCAACAACCGCCGCAACATCCGTGACAGCCGTAAAATCTCCCCGCGAGCCAACGTACGCTCCGCCTTGCTGTACAATGCGGCGAACTTCGCTCTTGGTGGCGCAGAGACGCGCGTCAAAAAAAAGGTCTGCGATGTTGTAGCCGGATTCAAACTTCGAGCGGGCGAGTCGGACGCTTGGCATCGCGGACTTGTCGCCGTCCGCGCCGCCGAAACTCGCCCGCGCGCCGGACAGGGCTTTGTCGGCTTCGTCCTTGCCGTGTACGAGCGCGGTGACTTCCCACGCCAGCCGCTCCTTCGCTTCGTTGGGATTTTGCGCGGCCAGGGAATCGCACTCTTCAATGGGGAGAAAGGTGAACATGAGCAGGAAGCGGCGCACGTCGGCGTCCTGAACATTCCGCCAGTATTGGAAAAAGTCGTAGGGCGCGGTGACATCCGGGTCAAGGAACACGGCCCCTTTTTCTGTCTTGCCCATTTTCTTGCCGTCCGCGGTGGTGACAAGCGGAAAGGTGAGGCCAAACACCATTGCCGCTGGAATCGCTGCGGCGTTTTCCGTAGCGGCGCTTTCCGCGCCGCGTTCAAGCCGCCTGATGAGGTCGGCGCCGGCCGTGATGTTGCCCCACTGATCATTGCCCCCTATCTGGAGACGGCACCCGTATTTTTTGTATAACTGATAGAAGTCGTAGCTTTGCAAAAGCTGATAGTTGAATTCGATGAAAGAAAGTCCCGACTCGGACTCGAGACGCATTTTGTAAGACTCAAACGAGAGCATACGGTTTACAGAAAAATGGCTGCCGATTTCCCGCAAGAAGTCAATGTAATTGAGATTGGCGAGCCACGTTTTGTTATTTTCGTATAGTATATTGGCGGCCGCATTGTTCGGCAACGCGGCGAAAAACCGGTTGATCTGTCTGGTGATGGAAGCCGCGTTCTCGTCAAGCTGTTCGTAAGCGAGCATTTTCCGCATAGTCGTCTTGCCGGACGGATCGCCGATGCGGGCGGTTCCCCCGCCAATCAGGACTATCGCCTTGTGTCCCGCTTCGAGAAGGTGCCGCATGGCAAAATACGGCGCCATGTGTCCGATGTGCAGGCTCGGGCCGGTGGGATCGCATCCTTCGTAAAACGTGATCGGCCCCTGATCCATGAGGAGAGACAACTTCTCCGCGTCCGTACATTGCTGAAAAAACCCCCGTGATTTCAAACATTCCAATGTCTTGTTCATGCCGGCATTCTAGCATTTCAGGGGGGGGATATTCAAGAGGACGCCGCAAAACATCGAAAAAGCGCCCGAAAAGAAGGGGTTGCGACATTATGAAAATGCAGATCAAATCAACACGCTTCCGGCAGGAACCCCGGAGGTCGAAATGGAAATATCCATGCTCCAAAAACGATTAATTCGACAGCTTCGTTATGCGAAGTTGCGCCATACAGCATTATTTTATTTAGGCGAAGCCTATATGGCTTAACACCCTGCGGCTTGCCGCGGCTGAGAGCAAGAATATAAAGGAAGGATGAGCAAGATCATCTATAAAGAGCGTAATGTAAGCACGTTGATGTGTCATATGTATGCCCGGCGAAATACCGGAGAGCGGTGATAATGGAAGATGTCGATAAGGAATTACGGGAAATATGTCTGGGGATGGAAGCAAGGTGTGAGACAGAATTTTTAGAGATAAGGACGGAAAGGGGCCACGTGTATTTTCTGGCACAGTCAGCGCCGACACGTAGCCCCGAGCGGATAGTACGAACAATAGAGAGTGTAACGGCGAGAAAAATATTTGAGAGGTGTCCTGAGACAAAGAGGCGGTCATGGGGCGGGAATTCTGGGCAAGAGGCTATTATGTGTGGGGAGCGCGGGGGAACACGGGGATGAACAGGCGGCAAATATATCCCTATGCGGCTCTCAAACTGCCTGCGGAGGGAAGTCAAGACTCTGCGGGAGGCGAATGAAATCCTAAAAAAGCGGCCAAACTTTAGTTCGCGTCATCTTCGCGCAGACAAAACCCCGGTGATGGCGTGTCAGTTCATGGGGAAGCATCGGGGCGAACACGCCATTCGGGAGATAGCCGGGATTTTTGGGGTCGGGGTCGGTGGCGGCGCCTATTACAAGCGGGCGAAGAAGGGGGCGCGGAACTGGCGGGCCTGATTCACCGGATACAGGAGGAGCGTCACCATCAATATGGGAGTTCCGGACGGGGGAAGCCCCGCGCCAGGACTACGGGAAGCGGGCAAGCCGCAAGAAAGCGTCCGCCTTGACGCGTGAAAACGGGTTGAGCGCCCGGGAGAGGCGGAGGTTCGTCACCGCCACCGACTCGAACCACGGGCTTGCGGTCTGCGACAGCGTGTTGAACCGTGAGTTTCATGCCGAAAGGGCCGGGGAGAAATGGGTGTCTGATATTACCCGCCTGCGGATCCTGAGAGGCTGGTGCATCTGACGGTGGCGCTTGACCTTTATGACCAGAAGGTTATCGGCCGGGCCTTGAGCGCCGGCATGGAGAGTGTTCATACGACCATACTCGCGCTGGAGATGGCGTTTGCCAACCGGAATGCCCGGGAGAGTTTGATATTCCATTCTGACCGGGGTGCGCGGCATTGCGCGAATGGTTTTCGCGAACGGTTGGAGGAGCGGCGCCCCTCGGCTCGTCAGAGCGCGAGCCGGAAGGGGAACTGTTGGGACAACGCCCTCGCCGAATCATTTTTCAAGGCCTTGAAGCGGAAACTGGAAACGGTGGGCGGCGAACACTCCGCGAGGGAAGTCAGGAGTTCGCTGTCCATGTATGTTGATGCGTATTATAACCGGATTCGGCGGACTTTTAGTCCGATGCATTCGGCGCTTCACTATGTTGCCCCTGATGCGTTATAGCGAGCATCGGGGATACACGTCCGTAAGAGACGGGCCGTTTCGCCTAGCTCAGGGCAAGTCGCTCGGCAGTGCCTACCAAACGAGGTAAAGTCCAGCCGTCTATCGCGCATCTAAGCCGAGCCGGTTCCTTTGCGCTCATCGTATATTTCATCCTCCTGTCTTATCCGGGGGAATGATCTTTTCCCTCGTTAGTCCAAGAGATGAACTTATCACTTATTAATGGCAGCGTAAATACGCTTACTTGTCAGATCAGGATCATTGCTTTACAATTGATTCATGGTT
>JAIRTS010000244.1 GCA_031254795.1 Treponema sp. | reverse complement strand
CGCTATGTTTTCTATCACCGTAAGCCCCAGATTCGGAGATATTGACGGACTTGGGCATATTAACAACACCGTGCTTGCCGTATGGTTTGAACTTGCGCGCAACCCGCTGTTTCGGATTTTTACGCCTGACCTGAACCTTTCTTATGAAACGTGGCCCCTTATAATGGCGCATACGGACTATGATTTTGTGGATCAGTTGTTTTTTCAATACGATGTGGAAATCCGCACCTCTATAAGCCACATAGGGACAAAATCCTTCACCGCATACCATGAGGCGTGGCAGGAAGGCAGGCTCTGTACGAAAGGCCATGCGGTTATCGTGCATTATGATTTTATTGAAAAACGGACGATCCCAATTCCTGATGATAAAAGACAGGTTTTGGAAGCCCATCTATGTGCGCCCGATACCCCAAAAATGACAGTGGCATAGGATAAGACGGGGCGTTTCGGCGCGTGAAAATATGAAAAAACAGAAAAATTTTATATTCAAATGCTCAAATTGCGGGCATGAGGAACCCAAGTGGTTGGGACGTTGCCCCGAATGTGGCGAATGGAACACCCTGATTGAAACTGCATCCTCGGACAGCGCGGCGGGCGCGTCACGCGGACGTCATGCGAAAACACCGTATTCGTATCCTCTGTCATCGGTTGATCCGCAGGAAAGCGTCCGCATCTCTTCGGGCATCGCGGAGTTCGACCGTGTGTTGGGCGGCGGCATTATGAAACGGGCGACGATCCTCGTGGGCGGCGAGCCCGGCATCGGAAAATCTACGCTGCTTTTGCAAGCCGCCGCCGCAGTGCGGACGCAGGGCCGCGTGCTCTACATATCTGGAGAGGAATCCGCCGGACAGGTGCGTATGCGCGCGGACAGGCTTGGCATCATGGATCGCGATGAACGCGGAGGCGACCGCATTGAAATATGTTGTGTCAGCGCGCTGGAAGATATTAAGATCGTTCTTGAAGCTGTTCGTCCGGTTGTCATCATCGTGGATTCGGCGCAAACCCTCCATACGGATATGGCGGGACTGACGCCCGGCACCGTGAATCAGATGAAGTACTGTTCATGGGAGATGATTTCCTGGGCCAAGGAACACGACGCCGCCCTTTTCCTTGTGGCTCATGTCACCAAAGACGGCGCCATAGCGGGGCCGAAAACCCTTGAACACATGGTGGACGCGGTTCTTTATTTTGAGCAGAATGACGGGGATTGCCGATTCCTGCGCGCCGCGAAAAACCGCTTCGGCTCGGTTGACGAGATAGGCATTTTCACTATGGGCGAAAAAGGGCTGTCCACTGTCGAAGATCCCTCGCTGTTGTTTCTGGTGAGCCGCGAAGGAGAATTGCCTTCCGGTGTTGCGACCGCCGCTGTGCTGGAAGGCTCCCGCGCCTTGCTGGTGGAAATCCAGGCGCTCACCGCGCCGGCAAAAGGCGCCGTGAGCCGGGTGTTCTCCGACCGGGTGGATCAGGCGCGGGTGTCCCGCATTGCCGCCATACTGGAAAAGCACCTGAATTTGCGGCTTTCCGATCAGGATCTCTATATCAATGTCGCGGGCGGCATCCGCATCACTGAAGTGGGAGTCGATCTTGCCATTGCCGCTGCCCTGTACTCGGCGCGTACGGACGTTCCCCTGCCCGTGAAAACGGCGATAGCGGGCGAACTTTCCCTTGCCGGTGAAGTGCGTCCTTTGCGACGCTTGGCCGGGCGCGTCAAGGCCGGCAAAAGTCTCGGATTTGAAACCTTTATCGGCCCCGCGTCCGATGAGGCGAACATGGATCTTACCGCGGTAAAGGACATAAAGTCCGCTATACGGACGCTGTTTGCGCCCAGTAGCGACCACGCCTGATTAAGCGGAGCGCATGACGGCGTGTGATTGATGGATGGGCCGCATTCATGGGGCTATAGGACTTGAACGCATTGCGATCCGCGCTTGCGATATTGAGAAAACCGCCATTTTCCGCTATGCGCCCGGATTTCCCGAAGCGTTCCGTATGTACGACTAGCCCACAGGCGCTCTCGCCAACGCGCATATCTACCTTGCGCCAAACCACTTCATTCGCAAAGTCTGGTTCATTGGAGGCGGGCAGGACGGTTCATCTCAGGAAATTCAGCAGGGTCTGCGGCAAAATCTTGGCCGCAGTCTGCAAGGCCGCTTTGTGGGCGAAATCCATCATGCCCAAATCAACTGCGGCTGTGGTGAAGTCAAGCGCAGATTCTCTGCCAAGCGCGGCAGTGACATTCGGGATATCCGCGTTTATTCGCTTCCAGACAAATTCCGCCCGTTCCACGCGGCTGCCAATGTCGGCAAGCCGCGTCTGCACGTTGTTCAAGGCGAGGTCTATGCCGCCCACGCCGCGACCGCCGATAAAAGAGGCGTCTCCACGGTAAAAGGCGTCGCGCAGTTCAATGACCATATCGAAGACTGAGCCGCCGGAAACCGTCGCCGATGGATTCCAGTTTGGGGCGCCCTGTACGGCGTTCGGGATGACAAGCCCTAAATCTTGCAACACGGTTGATCCTTGGGCGTCTTCCATGCGGATAAGGTGCGGATTCGCGCCTTCAATGACAAGCGAGTGTTTGTCCGGGTCAATGAAGGCGTTAACCGGCGCTGAAGAGTCGTTTATCTTGGCGACAACCGAAGAAAGATTGTCGCCGGGTGTAACCTGGATTGCAACGCCGTCAACAAAAAAAGAGCCTTGAGCCACAACTTGATAATCCGTGGCGTCATAATTTGAGGCTACCGTCATTTTCTCAGCCCAGAACGCCTCGCCCCCTGATATGTCAAGGTGTATGTACAATCCATCTCCCGTCTCGGCTCGCCGTGAAGCGCCCGCCCCTTGATATTCAACCGCGACAACCATTGACTCCTGCCCGCCGTCAACTTTGCCTTCAATGAGGCGGAACGGCTCGGTGAAAGCCTTGTCTCCGGCGAACACCTTGCCGCCATTCGGTCCTATCGCGTTTGCGATGGAGGTCAACTCCTTCAAAAGCTCATTCACCTCAACGCCCATAGCTTGCATATCTTCTTTCGTGTAAATTCCATTGGCGCCCATAACGGCTATCTCACGGACACGTTGCAACACATCGTTTGCCTGCCTCATATAAGCGTCCGTCTGGTTCAGGTGTTCCTTTACGTAAAGCGCGTTTTTTTCAAAACGATTGAGGCGCGAAAGGTAGGACTCGTAGCGAACCGCGTGGGACGCGGCGAGCGGATCATCGCGGAGGTTGTTGAATTTTGTCTGCCCCGCGATTTTCGCCTGTATATTTGAAAGCGCCTCTTCCTGTCTACGCAATCTGTATTGGATGTCGTCATTCGGCATATTTGTTGAAATTCTAAACACTTCTCTACTCCTCTAAATGTATGAAATTCTTGACATGCTGCGGCGCAACATGTGGCGTCACCGTGGCGCTACACTCCCAATCGGTTGATCAACACATCAAGCATGGAATTCACCGTATTGATGTAACGCGCCGCAGCTTCGTAACTATGCTGATATTTCAGCAAATTGGCAAGCTCTTCATCTATATTAACACCCGATACGGATTGTCGCATGTCGTTAAGTTGTTTCATAATAAGGTTTTGCGTTTCAAGCATGCGCCCGCTCCGCTCTCCCAATATGCCTATGCGCCCAACCGCGTCCGCGAAGTAATCGTCAAAGGAGCCTTGCTTGCCGACCATGACGTCGGTGTTGCGCAGGGCCGCGACAGCCAAAGCGGCCTCGCCGTCGCCGGGATTGGCCGGTCTGCCGTTTTCGCCGAATCCGGCGGCGATGGACGCGGGATCTTTGACAAGCGCGGCGTTCATTTCGATCCAGCCGGAAGGGTGGGCGACTGGCGCGGTCGAAAGATCGGCTACGCTTGCCCGCAACGCGTCAACCGCATCGGCCTGCGCCCAATCATACGCGCCTTCCGCGCCGCTGTCGCTGAGAACCCCCGCGTATCCGGCAAGAAAATGACCGGAATCCTCAACGTGTCTGATGACGAAATCCGGTGTGTCCGCGCTTCCGGTAGGCGTCCCTTTAAGGGTAAGCCGTCCATCCCGGTTCAAACGGGCCGTGACATCGGCGCCGGAATGGTTGATACGGGAGATCACATCCGCGACTGTATCGGTGGGGTAGTAAGGCACATTCACGACGCCTTCTCCGGCGGACAGGGTGATGGCACCTTCAAGCCCAATCTGCTCCCGTTCTTCCAGTTTATTCACGCCACTGATGCGGAAGAGGTAGGTGGAATCGTACTCGCCATCGCCGTCACGGTCGTAATTGCCATTGACATTCGTAACAAAATGGTGTTCGGTGAAAAAATCTTGTCCAGTACTGCCATTCAATCCATAAGCGTTGCGGTGAACTTCGTTTACAAGGTCCACAAAGTTTATGGTCATGGAATCAAGCGTCTGGATTTCCTGCTGAATGGTTTCGTCACGCAGATCGACCAACGCGGCCACGCTGCCGCTACGGAAATGAATCTCTTCGCCCGTGTCCGCCCAGACGATCTGTGAGTAGCCCTGAGTACCGTCCGGCAATGCCGGCGCGGGATCAAGCGCGAACTGCCGTCCGATAGACCCCTGCACAAGAACCATGCCGTCAGTATGCGCCATGTATTCATCCGGGTCGCGAGTGTCAATCGTAATATTAATGTAAGAAGAAAGCTGATCCACCAGAAGATCGCGGCGATCAAGCAGATCATTGGGGTTGTCGCCCTGCGCCTTTATCCGCTGAATGTCGTGGTTAAGCCCTGCAATTTCACGGGTAAGTTTGTTCACCTGCTGGATACGGAGGGTGATGTCCTCATCAGTCATGTCCTGCAGTCCTTTCAGGCGGCTATACCGGTCGTGAATGGCGTCAACCAGCGTTTTGCCGCGTTCGATAACCGCGTTTCTGGGCGCGGTGTCGGACGGGTAGGTCGCGAGTTCCTGCCATGAGTCCCAAAAAGCGTCCATTTTGCCGCGGATGGAATTTTCACCCGGTTCAAGATAGACCTGTTCAAGCATGCGTACATAGGGATCGCGGGCGCCCCAATAGCCTTCCTCGCCGGCTTGCGCCGCGATGCGCCTGTCAAGGAGTTGATCTCGCGCCCGCTCGATCCGTTGAATCACAACGCCTTGCCCCATTTGTCCGGCTGTTTGCTCACGGTTTAAGCCCGGAAGGTAAATGGGATCAAAGGCCGAAAACTCGATCCGTTGCCGTGAATATCCCTTGGTCGAGGCGTTTGAAAGATTATGCCCCGTGGTGTTGATCGCCTGCTCGTTTGCGTTTATCGCCCGTTTTCCGATCTCAATGCCAGTAAATGTTGAAGTCACTGTTCTTCTCCTAAAAAGCCACCCGCTTTTTATATGATCTAAGGAGCTTTCCAAAGCCAACGAACCGAAGGTTTGTCTAATCGTAGATTCGCCGAATTTACGATTCGCGTTTGGAATAGATCCGCCTATAAAATTTTATCCAAAATCAAAGACCGCATATCTGATGAAACCTTTTTTCCCTGCCGTGAATACACCCCGCTCTTGCGGTCAGGAAAGGCGACTTTCATAAAATCACCTATAGTAGAACGCGCCTCGTTGAGGTAGCGTAACAACGCCTCGTTTGCGATCTGAAGTTTAAGAGCGCGATCTTTGACGCTTCGATACAGATCGGAAAGCTCTTTGCGCTCATCTTCCGGCAGATGGGAGACCATCGTGTAAAAATGGGGCGTCTCGCCTTCAGCGTCTGACGCCGTTCCAAAAAGAACGAGCCGCTCCTTTTCCAATACATCAAACTGTTCTTTATAAGTTTCAAGGGAAAAAGCAAGCGCCTCAAAATCCGTCCATTCTCTGTTGAGCGCCGCGTTTTTCACAGCGTTATGAGTTTCAATGATTTTTTGCAAGAGCTCGTCTTCCCGTCTCAGCACATCTTTTTTTTCCTCGTTTTCTTCCTTGCGAGACGCGTCGTGTTCTGCGGCAGTGAGGGGCGCGGTTTCCGGCGTTTCCGCAGTGGAAGTCGCAACCTCAGCCACGCTTTCTGCGACCGCCTCCACATCCTCGTTTTCTTCCTTGCGAGACGCATCGCGTTCTGCGACAGTGAAGGGCGCGGTTTCCGGCGTTTCTACAGTGGAAGGCGCAATCTCACGTTCGTTTTTTTCCTTACGAGACGCGTCATGTTCTGTGGCAATGGAGGGCGCGGTTTCCGGCGTTTCCGCAGTGGAGGACGCAACTTCAACTGCGTTTTCTATGACAACTTCTTCGTCACGCTCGTTTTCTTCCTTGCGAGGCGTGTCGCGTTCTGCGGCAGTGAAGGACGCGG
>JAIRTS010000220.1 GCA_031254795.1 Treponema sp. | reverse complement strand
CGGCAGGATTATATTTCGGGACGCGATTTCTTTTCCTTCAAGGTAGTCCATCATCACGCCGGCGGCGATGGCGCCTTTGCGCATGATATCCTGATGAATGGTCGTTAAAGGAGGCGCCGTGAGACGGCTAAAAAAAACATCGTCAAAACCAATGACGGAAATATCGCGCGGAACGCGGCGTCCCTGCTCCGCAAGACCGGCGATGATGCCGGATGCGAGCATGTCCGCGGTGGCGAATACGGCGCTGAAATCCCTGCGGCGGGCAAGCTCCCTGCCCAGTTCTACGCTTTCATCCACCGTGATCTCCCGCTGGTACACGTTGCTGGAACGGAATGGTATGCCATTCGCCTTCAATACGGACTTGTACCCTCTCAGCCGTTCCTCAATAACGCCATGCCGGTGAAAAGGAGGCGCCGCGAAGATGATATTTCGGTGTCCCCGGTCAACAAGGTATTGGACGGCGAGCCGGGCGCCTCCAAAATCGTCCAAACCAATATTAAAAATTTTGTCATTTTTGATATAACTGTCAAGAAGCGCCGCTGGTTTGCCGGATTCAAGCAATCTGGCGAAAAACTCGTCCTTAAAAAGCCCGATCAGAATAACGCCGTCAAGATTCCAGTTGTTAAAGAGGGAATACAACTCCCCCTCATCAGCCACGGTACGGATCATCATATAATAGCCGCGCTCCCGCAACGTGTTTTCAATGCCGCCCAGCAACGCGCCGTGAAACGGGTCCTGGAGGAAGTTGATGGGCTTTGAGTAGATCAGATGGTTGATCACCCCAATAATTCGGGAAGACTTGCTGACCAGCGTCCGCGCCGAAAGGTTGGGGGTATAGTTCGATTGTTGTATAATGGAGTTTATCCGCTCAATAGTTTCTTTTGCCACTCTGCGGCGTTTCCCATGAATCACATTGGAAACCGTAGTGACGCTCACACCGGCGGTTTTTGCTATGTCTTTGATAGTCGGCATTCTTCCTCACTCATTCCGCGCTCTACCCTGCTTAAAGCCCTGCCTGTTTTCGCCGAGCGGCTTGCCAGGAAGCGTCTTTTTTATGCGCTCTGTATCCGCCGCGCAATCGAAATCTTTGTCCCCGGCCACGGAGATGGAAAGCGTTTTAAACATTTCGTTTTATCAAACTGACGCATCGCACGGTTGATCACTCCTTGCGGTATAGTATAGGGGAAAAAAAAGAGTTTTGGAAGATGGGAAGGGGGAAAGTCACGGACTTTCTTTTAGGCTGGTGGTCGGGGCAGAAGCGGTAAAAGCCGCCATCCACGCCGCGCCGGCCGCGGCGGACGAATGTTCCGCGCTCGTGAAATCCGGGCTTCATCCGATTCCGCTTGCTTTTCTCCCAAAAATGGGTTATTTTATAGGTGAGACTCGTCCAAAACGCGCCCCATGTCGTCAGTTTTGGGCCAGCTTCAAGTAAATTGGAGTTTACGTATGAATATAGGCATTTTTACAGATACCTATGTACCGCAGATAAACGGCGTCGTTACGGTCGTCCGCACGCTCAAGGCCGAACTGGAAAAGGCGGGGCATCGCGTGTATATCTTCACGGTGCAACATCCCAAAGCGGTGGATGAAGAAAGTGTTTTCAGGGTGGCTTCCTTTCAATTCCTCAACGAGCCGCAACATCGGGTGGGGATTTTTCTTGAAAAAGAGCTTATTTTTATCGCCCGATCCTTGAAACTTGATATTGTTCATTCGCATACGGAATTCAGCCTCTATCTGGCGGCCCGCAGGGTTTGTAAAAAATTGAATATTCCCTATGTGCATACAATGCACACGTATTACGAAGATTATCACTATTATCTTCCTTTAATATTGAAAATTTTTGTTCATGTACAGCCATTTTTTAAACGGGTTCTAAGAAATCAAAAGTGCATTATCGCGCCGTCTCAAAAGATTAAGAGGTTTCTTGATAATATCGGATATGACAAGACTGTTAAAGTTATTCCCAACGGCATCGATCTTTCCCTTTTTTATGAGCGTTCCGAAGATATCGCCGCAAAAACAAAGGCGTTTAGAGCCTCTTTTAATATAGCGGAGGACGATGAAGTCATTATCTTTGTCGGGAGGCTCGGCGTTGAGAAAAATGTGGAAACGCTCATCGACAACTTCAAGCGCGTCCGCGAAAAACGCCCCAAAGCCAAGCTGTTGCTCGTGGGCGACGGACCGGATCGCCATGAATTGCAGGCGCACACGTACCGCCTCGGTATAGGCGACGCCGTTATTTTTACCGGCTATCTCCAGTGGCCCAACGAAATAAAAATCGCCTACGCCGCTTCCGATCTTTTTATGAGCGCGTCGCACAGCGAGGTGCATCCCATCACGTTTATAGAGGCGATGGCGAGCGCGCGTCCTATTGTGGCTGCGGCGGATATTAGCATCGTCGGCATGGTGATCAACGGGGAAAATGGGTATGCCATTGAAGATGACGCCGCGCTTTGGGAAAAAGTCGTCGCCATACTGGAAAATCCCGAAATGAAGCGGAACATGGGCGCGCGCTCCGAGGCGATTTCCAGAAATTATTCTGTGGAACGTTTTATCTCCTCCATGATCGCCGTTTATGAGGAATATCGCAAAAAATAATGGAAAAAGCGCGAAAAGCGGCGTTTGTCGCCGTGGTGGGACGGCCTTCTGTCGGCAAATCAACGCTCGTGAACCGTTTCTGCGGGGAAAAAGTGGCCATCGTAAGCGCGGCGCCGCAAACCACCAGAAACGCCATCCGGGGCATCGTGAACCGCGAAGAGGGACAGCTTGTGTTTGTCGACACGCCGGGACGGCACATATCAGACAAGAAACTCAACAGAAAACTACGGGAAGTGTCGGATAGGAGCGTCGCGGATTCGGAGCTTGTACTGTACGTGCTTGACGCCTCCCGCGCGCCTGCGGAAGAAGAGGAGAAGATAGCCCGCGATCTTGCGGGATCGTCCAAAAACCTTGTGGTTGCGATAAACAAGATGGATTCCCCTGAAGCGGATTGCGCGAAAACCGAGGAATTTCTTAAAAGATTTTTTCCGAATTTAAGCGAAGACCGGCGCTTCAAAATATCCGCGCTGAAAAATGACGGGCTTGAGCCGCTTCTGACCACGCTCTTCGCCATGTCTCCCGAAGGCGAGGCGTTTTATCCTGAAGAGTGCTATACGGATCAGGATGTCAAGTTCCGCATCGCCGAAATCATCCGCGAAAAAGCCATGAACCGGCTATGGGACGAGTTGCCCCATGCCATTTATGTTGATATTGCGGATATGGAACTCAAAGAAAACGGCGCGAAGTTGTGGGTGCGGGCTTTCATCATCGCGGAGCGAGAGTCTCAAAAAGGCATGATCGTGGGAAAGGGCGGCGAAATGATTCGCTCCATACGGCTCGCCGCGCTCAAAGAGATGAAACGCATCTTTGATTGGAAGATAGAACTCGATCTGCGGGTCAAAGCCTCCCCGGATTGGCGGCATAATGACGGCGTGTTGAGCAGAATCATTGACCAAGCGTAGCAGCGCAGCCGCGTAGCCGGCGTGATGCGGCGCAATGTCAGCGGCGCTTTGACTTGCCCCCTTGTTGCGCAAACTCATGGTGGAGTATACTGTTTTTATTATGTCAGGCATTATATTTCTTTCGGTGTTTCTTGCTGTTATGATTGGCGTCGGCGTCTGGGGAATGCGAAAAACCAAAACGCTCGGAGACTTCTTTTTGGGCGGCAGGACGCTTGGCCCGTGGATTTCCGCAGTGGCGTATGGCACTTCATACTTTTCAGCCGTTATTTTTATTGGATTCGCGGGCGCGCAAGGGTGGCAGTTTGGACTGAACGCGTTGTGGATAGCTTTTGGCAACGCGATTATCGGGGCGGGGCTGGCGTGGATTGTGCTTGCGCGGCGTACGCGGCGGCAGACCCAGAACCTGATGGCAATGACCATGCCCGAATATTTGCAGGCGCGTTACGGCGCGAAGCATCTCAAGGCGGTCGCGGCGTCCATTATATTCTTCTTTCTGTTGCCGTATTCTGCGTCGGTGTTTAAGGGTTTGGGGCATTTTTTTGAAGCGGTTTTCCGTATCCCCTATGACATAGCCTTGCTCATTATGATAGGATTCACCGGCGTGTACCTTATTTTAGGCGGCTACTTCGCCATAGCGGTTACGGATTTCATTCAAGGCATAATCATGTTTTTCGGCGCCGCCGCGATGATTATAACGCTCACGGAGCAGGGCGGCGGGTTGTCCGCGATGCTTGGGAAGATTGCGGAGAACTATCAAGTCCACGTGCCGCCCGCGATCCAGCCCAGCGTACTCACGATAATGTCGCTGGTGTTTATGACGAGTTTCGGTACCTGGGGGCTGCCGCAGATGACCCAAAAATTTTACGCCATCAAGAACGAGCAGGTCATTCCAAAAGCCACGATTGTCACCACCATTTTCGCTGTGATGATAGGCGTCGCCGCGTATCTGACCGGCGCGTACGCCCACGTGTTTTTCACGCTGGAGACAGCGCCGCGCAATCTCGAAACCGGCGCGATCCTCTATGATTCGATTGTACCGGCTCTGCTCACCAACAATTTGCCGGAATTATTGCTGTCGCTTATCCTGCTTTTGGTGCTATCCGCGTCCATGTCCACCCTGTCAAGCCTCGTGCTGGTCTCGTCTTCGGCGGTCGCCATTGACCTGGCGCCGGTTCAGATTGATCCGAAAACAGGCAAAGACCGCTCGGTCGCCCTGATGCGCCTTCTTTCCGCGGTTTTTGTCATTATTTCGTATTTCATATCCCGCTTCCAAATCGGTTTCATCGTCACCCTTATGTCGCTGAGTTGGGGAGTCATATCAGGCGCGTTCGCCGCGCCGTACATACTCGGCTTGTATTGGAAACGGGTGACAAAAGCGGGCGCGTACGCCGGTCTCTTCACCGGCGTCGCAGTGGATATCACGCTTTTTTTTGCGTTAGGCTCCGCGCAGTCGCCTTTGGCGGCGTCCATAGCGATTATCGCGCCGTTTATCGTGACGCCAGTTGTGTCTCTCTTCACCACAGCGCCAGATACGAAAATACTTGAGAAAACATTCGAAGGGATATAATTTTTCATGAGCGAGCGTTTGCGGCTTGTATAGGCTTGTATAAAGGAGTGAAATTTGGGAAATGTTAATAAAATGGAGAAGCAAGCCCTTCTGGGCGATGAGGCTGTCGCGCTTGGGGCGATTCACGCGGGAATAAGCGCGGCGTACGGGTATCCGGGAACGCCGTCAACCGAAATACTGGAGTTTTTGATTGCCGAATATGAGAAAAATAAGGCGAAAGGCATAACCGGTCATCGCGCCTCGTGGTGTACCAATGAGAAAACTGCGGTTGAGGCCGGGCTTGGCGTGTCATTCGCGGGCAGACGATGCATCGTCACCATGAAGCATGTGGGGCTGAATGTGGCGGCGGATCCATTTGTCAACGGGGCGTTGCTCGGCATAAAGGGCGGGCTTGTCATAGCGGTCGCCGATGATCCGGGGATGCATAGCTCTCAGAATGAACAGGATTCCCGCTTTTACGCTTCCTTTGCCATGATTCCTTGCCTTGAACCGGGGAATCAACAGGAAGCCTACGCCTTTACGCGGGAAGCCTTCGACATTTCCGAGCGGTTTCATGTGCCGGTGTTGCTCCGGCTTGCGACACGGCTTTCTCACGCGCGCGCCGAAGTCGAGGTGGGGGACAGAAAGCCGCAAAACCCTGTTTCCAAGGCCGAAAACAAGAGCGAATGGATGCTTCTTCCGGCTCATGCGCGAAAAAATTACGCCGCGCTTATCGAAAAACAGAGCGGTGTGTTGGCGTGGTCTGCCCAGCGCAATACATTGGAACTTGAAAATCGAGACACGTCCTTTGCGGTGATCACGGCGGGGCTTGGCGGAAACTATTACAACGAGAATCTTGAAGATTTTGTAAAGGCGCGAGGCGGGAAAACGCCCGCCCATCTCCATATCAGCGCGTATCCGCTGCCGGTTGATCTTGTCCAAAAGTTGTGTGAAAAAGCGGAGAAGGTGTTGGTCATTGAGGAAGGGCAACCGTTCATTGAGGAAAGACTGCGGGGATTGTTGCCGCAAAAGCCCGCCATTGCCGGAAAACTCGCCGGCTTTGACAACGAAGCCGGCGGAAAAGCGCCGGCGCCACGGAGCGGCGAACTCGATCCAGACAACGTGCGGCTTGCCCTAGGGCTTCCTCCCCGCGCCAACATACTTTCAAGCGGAGCCAGCGTGACCGTTCTCGCGTTGCCCGGGCGCCCGCCCCAACTCTGCCGGGGGTGTCCCCACGCGGACAGCTACGAGGCTATCAAGAAGGCGGTCGCTGGTCTTGAATCGGTCGCCATTACGTCTGATATCGGCTGTTATTCGCTTGGAGCGAACCCTCCGTATTCGGTTCCTGAAACCATTGTGTGCATGGGCGCGTCCATTGGCATGGCAAAGGGCGCTTCAGACGCGGGCGTCAAGCATGTTGTCGGCGTCATCGGCGACTCGACATTCCTCCATTCAGGCATAACCGGGCTTATTGACGCGGTCGCTTCCAATACAAATATGACACTGGTCATTCTCGACAATTCCATCGTCGCCATGACCGGCTGTCAGGAAACCATCGTGCCATCAGACAAACTGCGCCCCCTTGTTTTGGGACTCGGCGTGGCTCCCAATCGCCTGCTTGAACTTGAGGCGAAAACGCCGCTTGTAGAGGAAAACGCCGCGAAACTACGCATGGAGATTGAACGGCCGGGGCTTTCGGTTGTAATTTTCAAGAGACCCTGCATTGAGGCGTTGCGGAAGTGGGCTAAACAGTCGAAAGTGGATTCCGGCGGATAAGAGGTGGAATTTTTTGAAGGATCGGGCTTGCGCCTTCTTTCAAGACCGTATAGAATTAGGGGCTGTTCCACTGGAACAGCTTCCAAGATTTGGTAAAAAACGTATCCAAAGACAAAACGTCTCATTCATGCCAAACACCGTTAAATCTTGTCGAAATGCTTGTAAAAGCGGCCGCGAAAGAAAACGATATTGTGCAAATTCTCTTTGGTGGCTCAGGAGCGGAGCTGGTTTTATGCAAAAACTTAAAGAGAAAATTTGTCTCCAGCGAGCCGCACAAGCCGTATTACGATATAATCGTCGACTGTCTGAACAATGACGGAGTAATCAAACAGGATTACCAACTGCGTCCGCGTCGAACCGTCCGGACAAACGATCCGCGCCTGGAATTATTTGATACAAAAAACCTCCCGGTTACGGGCGATTCAAGTCCCAGCGCCAGAGATTGAAAGCCACTCATCGGAAACGGCGTCAATTAACTCCGCCGCCATTCCATCTGCTCCACACGCTCTTGAGGGAAGCCGCCATGTTTATTCATCCACGCTGGACTGCATTTCTATTATTTTATCATATTTTCTGTTTTCTTCTTCCAATAATCTCAACTGTATCTTCTCTTTCTCAATTTCTACTTCCAGCAATTCCTTTTGTTGTCTTATCATTTCCGTTTTGTTCTTTTTACTTTT
>JAIRTS010000113.1 GCA_031254795.1 Treponema sp. | reverse complement strand
CCGTTCGTGACGAACTGATTGAAGAAAACCAGTTGTTCCTCCAGGTTGATGCTGTACGCGAACGAGGCGTCGTAACCGTTGGCGGCCGTAAAGACAGATTTGAAATCTTTGTCGTTGGCCGTGCGATAGCCGGACTCCGACGGCGGGTTGTTGATGACGCCCACCGATATTAAGCCGGAAGAGCCGCCCTTGCCGCTATCCTGACTGGGATTGGCGAAGATCGCGGACGCCACGCAAAGCGCCAGGAGAATTGTTAACAGCTTTTTCATAAAAGCCTCCTTATAAATTGAGTTACAGGAAGTCTATCACTTTCGGGCTGGCGAATACATGCTTTTTATTATGTATTTTTGTTCAAATTTTTAAGGAGGCCGTGATTTTCGCGAGCTTTTACAGAAAAAGTGCGATTTATTACGGCGAGAGGTTGGATTTTTTATTGGAAAGCGCGGGCGTGACGCCCAGCCTTTTAGCGCGGTTTCAATAGCGGCGTCCGCTTCCGGCTCATGGGCATTGGATCCCGTGTACAATCCACGCCTATCGGAGCCAACACGCCCCGTCCCTTTAGGGTGAGGGTTGTTGATTGGAAAGCGCGGGCGTGACGCCACGCCATTCGGGGCGAATTTTTTATCAACACCTAAATCGCGGGGCATGAAGCCGCGCGGCATTGCTAATTTCCGATCCAACGACAGATTTTTCCACGAAAAATCTGACGCACCGCCCTTCGGGGCGAGGTCGCTCATTGCGGGCGCAATAATGAGACGTCATGCCCAATGGCCATACGTTCCGCGCGTGGCCGCGAGGGGGTTTGGAGAGCCAACCTCCATCACAGCCGCTTCATACACCATTCCCGCGTCGCTTCCAACAAGCGTTCTCCAGCCAGCTCAGGCTCGCGGTGTCTCAGCGCCGCGGCCGCGGGCAGCAGCGTGGCGATGACGACCGCGTCTTTCGGGTCAAGACGCTGGTCGTCAACGAGACGCTGGTCGTCGAAAAGACGCCGGAAAGAAAGCGAGCGCAGTTTTTCGCGGTATGCCGCGAGAAATTCGGCGCTATGCGCGGCGTCCAACGCGGCGCTGCTATGCGCGGCGCCACGCGGCGTTTTTTGCGGCGCCCATTGCCGTTCCTCAAGTTTCGCGCGATACATGGCGAGCGTTGGCGTCTCGTAACGCCACGAGCCGTCCGCGTAGCGCTTTTCAAGCGGGGTTCTGTAAATCAAGTGTGAAAAGAACGTTTCGGCGGGAGAGAAACGGTTTTGCCGTTTGCCGTAAAACGGGTGCAGCCATGTTCCTCGCGCATAGGCGGCGCCCGATGGGTAGGAGAAATCCGCGCCAAACAGCTCCACCGTTTCCGCGCCAAGGGCTTCGGCCAGTGAAACCGCCGCGTAGGTGACATTGCCGCCGGAAACATCCAGCTCAGGCATGTTCGTTCCCGCTCTGGAAAAAAGCCGGCTGAGGGGATGTCCGCCTGAGAAAAAATACGGCGCGGAGGAACGTTCGGCCAGCGCGGGAGGGCTTGCCAAATCGAGAAACAGAGGAGCGCGCGTACGGCGGAAAAAGTGGTTGTAGCTCCAGAGTTGGCAATCAATGGAGACAACGGCGTCAGGCTCAACGCCGGCGGCAAGCAGGGCGGGCAGGCTCGTGTCCGTCGCGATGATGAAGCGGCGCGTCCGCTGTTCTCGCAACAGGGGCAGGCTGCGATCCAGCGACGGACCCGCCGCGGTTATGGACGCGCATTTCACGGAACGCTCCGAAAAACAGTCGCGCCAGCGGGCTTGTCCCGCGTCTTTGCGCGCCAACCCCATATTCTTGATATTCTGAATATTTTGAATTATGTTGGAAAACCACCGAAGCCCGAAATGCGCCTGCACGGAATAATCCGCGCTCACTTTTTTAAGCGCCCCATTGATCGCCGCTTCCGCCGCTCTGAACGGCGCGCTTTCAACATCAATCCGCGCCCTCAAAGGGAAAACGCGCATTCCGTTCATCAGAGCGGGTTGATAGCGCTCCAAAATAAACGCCTCGATTTCCACGGCGGCTGGATCAATGAGAAGAAACACCCGGGGATCGCTCAGAATGGAAGAGTAGTCAATGACGCTGAAAAGCTCTTCAAGCCCTTCCCGCCCGTAATCCACTATCAGGACGAGGCGTACGCCCTTGTCGCAAGCCAAGGCCTGAGCGACGGAAAATCCGCCGCCCAAACCGAGAAAAACAAGAAAGCCTTCGTCTTTTCTGACGCCAAGAAGCCGCTCCGCTTCTTTTTGCGGATCAAAGAGGGAGTGCAGGGCGTGATCAGCGCCGTTGTCATCGACTATCGCCGGTACAACGCTATTGTTACGCGCTGTTTTGAGCGTATATCTCTTCATACGCAGTTGAGCCAGCCCCCAACTTTTTCATTTTTCAATACCCTGGAGATTTCCTCAAGCGCTTCCTCTTCGGTCCGGACAGACAAGAGATCGCACACTTCCTTCTTGACAAGAGAATCGCGCAACGCGCCGGCAAGGAGGGTTCCCGCTTTTCTCGCCATAGCGTTTTCATCTCCGCTTCGCGCTGAAAAACGCGGCGTCCAATTCTCGCCGCCGGCATTCTTGCCGCCGGCTTCGGTTGTCCAACGCGCCGTTTCATAGGAAGGAAGGCTTGAGAAAACGGCGTTGTTTTTTCCAATGGTGTAAAGCCGTTTGGGATACGCCGGGAGCTGTTTTTTAAACCATTCGGCGTAGATGCCCATGCTTCCCGCGACTTCCACGGTACGGGCAAAAGCCGTCGAGTACGCGCAGGCGAGGCGGTTCGCCTTTTCCATGAAAAAATCAAGCGAATACGGACGCGCGTGGGCGCGAATGTCGTCATTCGCAAGGTCCATGCCCGCGATAAACACATTCCCCTGAAAAACAGCGAAAGCCAAATCCAGCGCGGACGCCGTAACGGTTCCCCGCTGCGCCATGTTGAGAAAGGGGACGCCGAGGCCCGCAAGCACGGTTTTCTGCCAAAGGCTCCCGTCTGTCATAAGGAGAACCGGAATGGAAGCCGCTTGCGAAGGCAGGGCGGCGAAGGCGCTTATAGCGAGGATGGTTTTTCGCCCGCCCTCCACTGCGGTTCCTCCCTGTTTTCCGCGAGAGCGCAGAGTCGAAAACAGGTGGAATGACGCCCAGTTGCCGCCGTCCGTTGCGACAACTATGTCGGGCTTCACATTCGCGTGAATGAGCGGCTCCACGGCGGAAGAAGCCGCCAGTACAAAGATTTTTTTTGTTTCCTTCAATTTTTTTATGACCGGCAGGGCTTCTTCAAGGCTGGGTCCGGCTCCCGCAATGACGCAGGAACCGGCGTGTTTCTCCGGCGCGAGAAACGCGCCAATAATGGCGATGTTCCTGAAAAAATTCCGAAACCACTTTTTCCCAAAATACGCAGTTGTTCTCTTATTGGCGTCGCTTCTCTTGACAAACGCGACGGTTTCCGCCATCAAACGGACGTACCGCTCCTTGTAAAAAAGGAGGCTCGGCCTCCATTCGATGATCTCTATGGTTGAGGCTTCCGTGTCGGGTATGGCTTTTTCCAGCGCGGACTGAACGCCGCCCTCCCGTCTGGCGTCTTCAACATGTAACGCAACGACCTTTGCGTCGGGGAATTTTTTCTCCAGCGCCGGGATCATATAGCCCAAGCCGGGTTCTATCAGGATAAAAAAACGAATTCCCCGCCGCAACGACAGGGAATTAATGTACTTTTCCGCTTCCGCAACCGGATTATAGCGGGAGTGAAGTTTTTTTTTCTCTTCCATCCCGCTTTTTTCCATTTGAACAGGGTCGCTCATGGCAAGGGCGCCATTCTATACCAATCCCAACTCCGAGAAGAGTTTTTTATAGGTGTCAAAATATTTCGACGCGGCGAATTCTTCGATTTTTTCTTCGGGCAAAGATTCCAGCAACTGATCCATGTAGGAAAGAACGGTCTTGAGTTCCTGTTGAATGGTGGACGGTATTGCCGCCAATTTCGCAACCGGCTCAACTTCAGGAGCCGGTTCTGCCGAAACAGCCGCGCTCCCCGCCGGTTCTTCGGATTCTTCTCCGGCGGAAAGGGATTCCGCGGGAGGAGCCTCTTCCACGACCGGCTCCACCGCCAACGGGTCCACGGATTCTTCCCCAGAGGGAAGGGATTCGGTGGCGGGATATTCTTCCATAACCGGCTCCGCCGGCGGCTCCACGGATTCTCCCCCAGAGGGAAGAGGTTCCGCAACGGGATATTCTTCCACAACTGGCTCC
Organism: Treponema sp.; assembly: GCA_031254795.1. Taxonomy (GTDB): domain Bacteria; phylum Spirochaetota; class Spirochaetia; order Treponematales; family Breznakiellaceae; genus JAIRKH01. The sequence continues at coordinate 16,125 of JAIRTS010000113.1, read as the reverse complement.
GCTAGCGAGTCCAGCGGTTCTTCCCCGGCATTTTCCAGCCCGGAAATTCCCGTCGCGTCTATATCCGCAGGCAGAGCGTCGTCGGAAAGGTTCAAAGGCATATCGTCAAAGGCAATGGCTTCCAGCACGGGCTCTTGCAACGGATTTTCCTGCAACTGCCCTGAAAGATCCGGCTCATCTATAACCACATCAGAAAGATCGATGTCTTCAACCGCCAACTCATGGTGGGCGGCTGGATCCATTTCAAGGTAGCTGCTGTCTTCCGGCGCGGGCGTAATAGGCGCAACGCCTTCTTCCCGCAACCACCGCAGTTCTTCCGCATCTGTTGATGGATCCAAAACAACTTCTTCAATTTCAAAAGAAACTCTTTCCAAAGTCTCCAGGTCGCGTTCGATTTCCGCCGCCTCTGACACGCCTTCGGACAAGTCCTCTCCTGTCTCCTCAATAAATTCCGCGGACATGAGGACATTATCAAGCTCCTTGCCGGTGAGGGCGATTTTCTCATCATCCGAATCGTCAAAGAATCCGCCTTGCGCGCTTCGCGGCTCTTCGGGTTTTTCTGGGCCCGCTTCAATTTCTGCGGATTCCGGTTCGCTCTTGGATATATCCGTCCCTATCTCTTCCGTAAAATCCGCAGACAGAAGGATATTGTCAAGCTCATTGCCAGTGAGGGCGATTTTCTCATCATCCGAGTCGTCAAAAAACCCGCCTTGCGCGCTTTGCGGCGCCGTTTCCTTTTTCTCGGCTTCCGGCGGATTTTCCACCGGTTCAATCGTGTGAACCTCCGGTTCCGAGGCGCGAATCGCAAGGAAATCCTGTTTTAGAGTTGACAGTTCCTGTCGTATGGAAGACAGTTCCTCGGCAATGCGCAACAAGAGTTCAGTGGAGAGGTTTGTTTGCGTCACGGGTTGCGCGGTTGGTTTTTCCGACCCCGCCCCGCCTGCCGCATCCATGTCAGAAGCAGACGACTCGTCCACGACTTCTTCCGGCTCGGCCGGAGCAAGCTCCGCTTCCACCGGCTCTTCCGCGCTCGCCACATCCCCGGCAGAGGCTATCGACTCTTCCGCGTCTTCTTCCGTTTCAGTGGGAGCAACCTCCGCTTCCACTGGCTCTTCCGCGCTCGCCGCCTCCACGACAGAAGCTATCGACTCTTCCGCGCTTTCTTCCGCTCCGGTGATAGCAGGCTCCGCTTCCACCGGCTCTTCCACGCTCGCCACATCCCCGGCAGAGGCTATCGACTCGCCCGCGTCTTCTTCCGCTCCGGTGAGAGCAGGCTCCGCTTCCACCGGCTCTTCCGCGCTCGCCACATCCCCGGCAGAAGCTATCGCCTCTTCCGCGTCTTCTTCCGTTTCAGCGGGAGCTAGCTCCGCTTCCACCGGCTCTTCCGCGCTCGCCGCCTCCACGTCAGGCACTATCGACTCATCCGCGCCTTCTTCCGTCTCAGCCGGAACAGGCTCCGCTTCCATCAGCTCTTCCGTTTCGGCGGCATCTTCTTCCATAGAAATTTCATCGTCATCAAAGGGGGAATCATCCAAAAAATCTTCTATAAAGAGTTCTGTTGCTCCTGTTTCGTCAACATTTTCCGCAGGCGCGAAGGCTTCTTCACTAACCGCGATGTTTTCGCCATCTGCGTCTGTTTGCGAAAATTCACCGCCGGAAACGCCGTCTTCAAACGCGCTCTCACCGGACGCCGGCTCATCAAGGGCGGACAACTCAAACGCCGGAAACGCCGGCTCCACAATCTCTTCCTCCTCATCTCCAAAAGACAGCGCGTCAATGGTCGGCACTTCCGCGAGCTTCTGGGTTTCCATCGCCAGAAAATCAGGATCCGCTTTAAGAATATCTTCCACTTGCAATTCTTCAATATCATCAAGTTCGGGATCCAGAGTAGTGTCAAATGACAAAGCGTCTAAATCTTCGGGGTCATTTTCCAAATCTTCCGGTATAAACTCTTTCCCAAAATCATCAATGTCCTCTATCATGGGTAAATCCAGCTCATCGGCTGAAAGCTCTTCAATTTCACTGATTTCAAGATCGGGAATAAGAAAATCATCATCCTCTTTCTCGCTTCCGCTTGTTTTGGCAGGGTCGCTTTTCACCCACACACCGTATTCGTCTAGGTCACTGGCTAATCCCGCGCCGTTTTGATCATCATATATTGAAGATTTTTTATCGTTTGCCATGCAAAAGTCTCCCTTTTCAATGATTATACCATATCATAAACTATAAGTCAATTTTAGGCTAGAGCTTTTTATTACTTTTTGAAAGTTTTCTTCCGCTTTTAAGACAGCAAGAAACGCCATAGAAAAAACTAACTTTGCAAGCGGGACAGCTCAAGCATCGCTTTTTTTCTGACAAGCGGCGGCTTGTCGGAAGCGGCGAGACCGGCGAGGATGGCCACGCCGGAGGGGAGGAGCGGCGCGCCTGAAACACGACAGAGCGAGCCGACCGCCGAGACGACCGCGACAAGCGCCTGTTCATCCCGGCTGACCACGGGCGGAGAGATAGTTCTCGCAAAGGCTTTCATGGCGACGCCATCAGGATCAACGCCGATGCGCCCTATCGCTTCCGCGGCGGCGGCTTTTACCTGCGGGTCTTTGTCGTTGAGGAATAAATCGGCGAAAAACGGGACTAGCTCATGGGAGCCGAATGAAGCCAAAAGGCGCGTCGCTTCGACGCGGCGCGCAAGGCTCACCGGCGGGTTGGCCGCCGGTATGGAGAGACTGTTCCGCACGCTGCCGGCCACTTCTTTCAAATAAACGATGAAGCCCGGCTCATCTTCTCCCAACTGCCCTTGCTTGATCTTTTCACGAATCCTGTTGAATTGGCGGGTGATATCGAAATCGCTGAATTGGTTGTAATAATTGGAACGCTGGGGCGGGAGAGCCCCAAGTCCGTAGCCGCCTTGAGGGGACGCTCCGTAAAGGGAATTTTCCCACAGCCGCCCGTCCGTATATTCAAGCTGGTACGCATAAAGCCTCCAATCGCCGCCGCCAGAATACAGAACGCCGTCCCTGCCGAAAGCCGGCATTGAGACCGCGTTCCGTATGTCGAGCTTCCATTTCAGCGCGCCATCGCGATGGAAGCCCGCGGCTTTCGAACGGCTCAAGGCATAAACGCCCTCTTCCCCATTGACGACACTTATTTCGCCCTCGCCCAAAAGCCCGGCGTCAGCTTGCCAGCGGATTTCCCCTTCCACGGAAAGAAGGATGACATTCCCGTTTGACAGCGCGACGGCTATGTCGCCATTGTACTCGCTTGCGGCAAGGGGAGAAGCCGGAAGTTGAAAAAACGCGCGCCCATCCTCAAACCCATCTCCCGTATGGGTGAATATCTCGCCGGAGCCGTCTTTGTACCACGCTAAAACAGCGCTTTCGCCGTTTGTTTTATTCATAGAAACAAGGACGGCCGGAATTCCGGCGATATCAATATCCGTTGTCTTTCCAAACGGACTGATTTGAACTATTTTGCGCCCGTTGGCGCCGCCAGCGCCAGCGACATCGCCGGGGGCGCCCCTTTCAATGGCGAACAGGACGCCGCCCTGCTTGTCAAGAACAGGCGGAACGATTGTTTTTCCTTCTATGCGCCGCGTCCAAAGGCTTTTGCCTTCGTTGTTAAAACAAAAAATCGTCCGGGCAGTCGGCGCAAAAACGCGTCCGTCCCAGCCGGCGATGACCGGAGCGGTGATGGGCGCCTTGAGGTTGACGCGCCATAACTCCTTGCCCATCCTGTTTAAGGCGAACAAGCGGCCGTTTGTCCTGCAAACATAGCTTGCGCCGTTCCAGGAACGGGTCAGAAAGGGGGAGAGTTTGCCGGGGGCGAAGTACTCCCACAAAAGCGTCCCCTGCCACGAATACGCCTTGACGCCGCCGCTGTCAAGCGCGATGACAACGGATCCGGCCTGCGCTGACGGCGTACCGATCACAACGCCGGCCACAGCCTTCTCCCAGAAGGCTTCCACTACGATTCGGGTTTGCGCCGCAAGAGAAAATGAAAAAATGAAGAGCATTTTTAATAACAGGAAACGCTTTTTCATATTTTTTTATTCGCGACCGGGGCTAATATCCCGCCGTAAAGGACGGGGAGGCTCATTATACATTCAAAAACGGTTTGAAGAACGCGGCGAGCAGACTGCCCTCTGTTACGAGGGCAGGATCAAAAAGCGGTTGGATATAAATGACAAAAAATACAAGCGCGCTAAAACAGAGACCTTGAAAAACACCCAGAAAAAAACCGAGAAATTTGTCGATTCCGCCTAAATTGGTCCGAACCATGATATCGGAGATGAGCTTCTCCAAAAATTTCATCGCCAGAAAAACGATGATGAACAGGGCGATAAAACTCAGGACTTCAGGCGCGACCTTGACCCCCGCCAAGTCGGGCAATTCCTTGCGGATAAACGCGGCTCCATTTTTATAAAAGAAAAAACCCGCCGCAATGCCCAGCGCCGTCGCGCCGATAGAGAACGCTTCTTCCACGAATCCTTTTAACATGGCGCGTATCGCAAAAACAAGAATGAGACCCAAACAGACAATATCAATGACCGCCAGCTGCATGCCGCCTCCCTTTCACTTCATTTCGCTTCTTTGCCGGTGATTTCAACGGCTATACTATCCGCAATAATCCGGGCGCCGTCACGAATTCCCACAGCCAAAGACGCCTTTGCCATCGCCGCCCGTTTTTCATCGTCAGCCGCAAGCTCCGCGATTATCTCGACAAGGCGGTTCGTCTCCTTGACGACAATCGCCGCGCCCGCTTTCTCGAAAAAACGGGCGTTCTCCACCTGATCGCCCCGCGTCCCCGAACCCCGCAACGGAATAAGCGCCATGGGTTTGCCGGACGCGGCGCACTCCCACACCGTTCCCGCGCCGCTCCGCCCAAGCGCAAGCTCCGCGGCCGCAAGCACGTGCGGCATGTCTTCATTTATGTACCGGTACGGCTTGTACCGTTCGGAAGCCGGCATGTCCCACTCGGCTTGCCCCGTCTGATGAACCACAACGTAATGGTTCGTCAGCCCGGCAAGATGTTCGCGGACAAGATCGTTTATTTCCTTCGCGCCCTGACTGCCGCCCAGCGCGAGCAATATTCTTTCCTTATCATCCACGCCTAAAAACGCGCGACCCCGCTTTTTGTCGGCGGTTCTGAACACATCGCGCACCGGGTTGCCGCTTACGAATATTTTGCCGTGACACGCCGCCGGAAATTGGGAAACCGTGTCCTGATACGCCGTAAAAATCCGCTTTGAAAACCGGCTGTTGATTCTGGTGGCGAGTCCGGGACTGAAGTCTGACTCATGGGTGAACACCGGTATCTTCAAGGAAAACGCCGCGACAACAGGCGGCACGCTGACGAATCCGCCTTTGGAAAAGAGCAGACCCGGGTTTTCTTTTTTTAAGATTTTTCGCGCCGCAAAAAAACCCGCGATAATTTTAAAAATGTCCAGAACATTCTGAAGCGACGCGTACCGCCTCAACTTGCCCGAAGGAACGCCGAAAAACACTATGCCGCCGTCCTTTTTGACAATGGACGCATCCATGCCCTTGTCCGAGCCAAGCCATATAATACGGCAATCGATCTTTTTTTTCAAGGCGCCGGCGACCGCGAGCCCCGGGTAAATATGCCCGCCCGTGCCGCCTCCTGTAAACGCTACAGTAACCATAGCGCATTTACCATACATTTCTTATATATTTTTGTCAAGATCGGCGCATTATACAGGAGACGAGGGTTTCAAGATCGTTCCAACGGGGGCGGAACATCACGTCAGTACCGCGCTGATTTAACCGGCGCGGCATTAGGATAAATTCCTGTCTGGCATGCATTTTGACGGTGAAAAACCCTTGATTGACTTGAACTGATGATAAAAATGGTATACGTCCGCAAAACCGCATTCCTCCGCTACTTCGGAGACTCGGTATTCACCGGTTTTAAGCAAGTTTTCCGCATTGTGGACCCGTACTTTTGTAAGATAGCGGTGGATATTCATACCGGTTTCTTTTTTGAAAAGATACCCAAAATACACGGAGTTCAAACGCGCCCTGTCCGCAAGCTGTTTTACGGAAATCTTTTCGGCATAATGCTCTATAATGTAGCTCATGGCTCTCCGGACGCGAAAATCTTCGGCTTCTAAATCGATATCATAGACAATAAGCTCAAATAGCCGATACAGTATCAGCAAAAACACGCCGTGCGCCTTCACCGCGTATGCGGGTCTTTGCTCCGTCCATGCATTTTTAAGCTCAAAAAAACGGTTGATTATATCGTAGCGTACGCCCGTGTGGTACAAGACAGGAAAAGGAAAAGAGACATTCTCTCCAGTCGCGTTTCTTAAATAAAAATTAACCGAAAAGCAATGCATGAGATTTTTCGGATAGGTGCTAGCTTCAAATATACCGACAGACGGCAGGCAAAGCAAATCCCCCTTTTCAAGGTTGTAGAGACGCCCATTTATACGGTATTGCGCGGCACCTTGTGTAAGGTAGGTGATATTACACATGGTAATCGGCTGCTCGCTAATTCTCCATGTGGGCGCACATTTGCGCATCACCATATACTTAATTTCAGGCGCGAAAAAATCAGTTGCGAAAACTTGCCGTATCATATCTGACAACCTCCATCAATAGTTAATTTATACCAAACCAGTCTTTAGTTTAGACATTTACCACACTTTGTCAAGCGGATAAAATAGGGCTATATTGAGGAGATTTTGATGATTAACGTTGCGATTATCGGTAGTGGGAGCATTTCCCGTATGCACATTGAAGGTTACCTCGCTTTTCCAGAACGTTGCGACATCGTCGCGTTGTGCGATATTGAGTATGAAAACTGTGTGAAAACAAAGGAAAAATTCGCTCTTAAAGATGAAGTGCGCCTATTTTCATCGCATACAGATATGCTTGAAAAAATGCGTGGTGGAATAGAGGTTGTGAGCATTTGTACGCCGCCGTATACGCACGCCGCGCTGACCATAGACTGCCTTGACGCAGGAATTAACGTGGTATGTGAAAAACCAATGGCCGCAAGCCTTGAAGAATGCGATGCTATGCTGGAAGCGGAAAAAAAGAGCGGAAAGATGTTGTGCTGCGTCGCGCAGAATCGTTTCCGCGACACGATTCTCTCGCTCAAAAAGGTGGTGAGATCCGGGCGCATCGGTAAGACGCTTCACGCTCAAGTCGATTCGTTTTGGTGGCGCGGACTGCATTATTACGATTTATGGTGGCGAGGCGCGTGGGAAACCGAAGGCGGCGGCTGTACGCTCAACCATGCGGTACATCATATCGATATGCTCATTTGGATGCTCGGTATGCCCGAAAAAGTTACGGCGGTTATCAGCAACGTAGCTCATACCAATGCGGAGGTTGAGGATATCTCAGTTGCGACGTTGCAATACGGTGAAAGCGAAGTATGCGCGAAAGGGGCGCTCGCGCAAATCACTAGTTCTGTTATTCACCACGGAGAAGAACAACAGCTTATTTTTCAGACCGAGAAAGCCCGTGTTTCCGCGCCGTGGAAAGTCACGGCAAATCTCGCCGCTCCTAATGCATTCCCAATGCGGGAGCATGACGAAGCTCTTGAAAGAGAACTTACGGAGTTCGTCGAGTCCCAAGAGCCGCTCAAATACACTAATCACACGGGAGAGATTGACGATGTGTTGACGGCGCTGGAAAAACGGAGAAAGGGAGCGGACACACAACCCTTGACTACCAGTGAAGATGGACGCAATACGCTTGAGTTAATCACGGCGATTTATAAAGCGGGCGCGACAGGTGTTTGCGTAAAACTGCCAATCGCTAAAGACGATCCGTTCTATACGGTTAAGGGGATTATGGCTTCCGTACCGCATTTTTATGAGAAAACAGCGGTCGCGCGAGGCTTTCCCGGTGAAATTACTACAAGCGGAAACCGCGCCTAAAAACGAGGCGAAGAAGGAGATTTGTATGGCGAAACTTATAAGCGGTTCGGATTATGCGCCAAAAGGCAAGCCGAATCCGGTGGTGAAGAAAGGCGAGTTTGTGTTCGCCGCGCTCGGTTTGTATCACGGGCATATTTACGGTATGTGCAACGGTTTAATCGAAGCGGGCGGCGTGTTAAAAACCTATTATGACAGCGATCCCAAATACATGGAAAATTTCAGGCGCAATTTTCCTGACGCCCGTCCGGCTGTAAGTGAAAACGAGATTTTAAACGACAAAGAAATAGTTTTGGTTGCCGGAGCCACGATGACAAACGAACGATGTGCGTTGGGGCTTCGTGTGATGTCCGCCGGAAAAGATTACTTTACCGACAAAGCCCCGCTGACTACGCTTGAGCAGCTTGCGCAGGCGCGAGAGATGGTTAAAAAGACCAGCAAGAAATACGCCTGCTACTACAGTGAACGGATACACGTCGAGTCCGCTGTTTTTGCGGGACAACTTGTGGAACAAGGCGCTATCGGACGTGTTGTACAAGTCATCGGTTTTGGCCCGCATCGTTTGAGCGCGCCTAACCGACCCGGCTGGTTCTTTATTAAAAAGAACTATGGTGGTATTTTGTGCGACATTGGAAGCCACAACATGGAACAGATTTTATACTACACCGGCGCAAAAAACGGTAGAGTCGTCAGCAGCCATATCGCAAACTACAACCACTCTCAATTCCCCGAACTCGACGACTTTGGAGACGCGCACATTGTGTTGGACAATAACGCCACAGGTTATTTCCGCGTGGACTGGTTTACGCCAGACGGCTTGCAAACGTGGGGAGACGGACGCTTATTTATATTAGGCACCGAAGGCTTCATAGAGCAACGGAAGTATATGAATCTTGGGGTCAAAGGCTCAAGCGGCGGACACGTTTTTATGGCTAACGGCAAGGAAGAAACGCACTTCCATGTCGAAGGTAAAGTCGGCTTTCCCTTCTTTGGGCAGTTGATTTTGGACTGCCTCAACCGCACTGAAAACGCCATGACGCAAGCCCATGCGTTCAAGGCTGCGGAATTAAGTGTTATCGCGCAAAACAACGCGACTGTTCTTGAAGCCACGCAAAAATAAAGGAGAAACAATGAAGAATCGTAAGCATGCAATTTATTTAGAGAAATCGTGGATGCTGTACCTGATGCTGCTCTTGCCCATGTCTTTCTTTATCGTTTTTCGCTATATTCCGATGACCAATATTATGATCGCCTTTCAAGACTACAATATGTTCAAGGGCGTGTGGGCTTCGGAGTGGGTGGGTTTCAAGTGGTTCGCGCGGGCGTTCTCTTCACGGGATTTTGGCAACGCCCTTCGCAACACCTTGTGGCTGAACTTTCTTGATTTGATTGTGGGGTTTCCTGCGCCGGTGATTCTTGCCATACTCTTGAACGAGTTGTCTTTTTTCATTTACAAGAAACTTACACAAACCGTCGTGTACTTGCCACACTTTTTGTCATGGATCATTATAGCAGGCATTGCGACTCAGCTTTTCTCTCCTACAGCCGGAATCGTCAACATGGGAATCGGCAAATTAGGCTTAGGTCCCATCAATTTTCTTACGGAAGACGCGCTTTGGGTAGGCTCATACGTGGGGCTTGGGGTCTGGAAAGAGATGGGCTGGGGTACTATTATCTACCTCGCCGCCATTACCGCCATCAATCCCGAACTCTACGAAGCCGCTGAAGTTGACGGATCAGGAAGGTGGGGGAAAATCTGGCATGTAACCCTGCCGAGCCTGCGTCCTACTATTGTGGTGCTTTTGATTATGAATATTGGACGTATTTTAGGCAGCGAGTTTGACCGCCCGTATAGTATGGTAAATAATCTGGTGATGCATGCCGGAGATGTTATCAGCACACTGGTGTACCGCGTCGGCATACGTTCTTTTCAGTTCTCGTTAACTGCGGCCATAGGGTTATTCCAATCCCTTGTCTGCGTTGTATTTTTGTTAGCGGCGAATACGGTTGCGACCAAGATCGGCGAGCGCGGCATTTGGTAAGGAGGAGTATATGGTTAAATCAAAGTCGACAAAAACAGGCGACATTATCATCGCGTCCATCTGTTTCATTGTCATTTTGCTCTGCGTACTGCCTCTGCTCCACGTGCTAGCCCGCTCTCTCAGTTCGACTCAGGCGATCATCAACAGGAGGGTGGCTTTTCTGCCCGTGGACTTTAGCCTCGAGTCGTACAAATATGTGTTCAGAGATCCGTCATTCTCACGTTCTCTTATTTGGACGGCAATTTTAACGGTGATATGCACCCTGTGGTCGCTGGCAATCACGATACTATGCGCCTATCCACTCATCTATGGTTGGCTAAAAGGAAAGAAGCTCATCAACACCTTGATCATTTTTACGATGTACTTCAGCGCGGGTACCATCCCGAATTATATTTTGATGAAGGATCTCAACTTGCTTAACAATCCACTCGTACTGATTATACCGAACTGCCTTTCCGTCTTTAATATGATAATACTCCGCAGCTTCTTTTATAGCGTTCCGGAAAGCCTTCGGGAATCTGCGGAACTTGACGGCGCGAGTCCCTTTGTTGTGCTTATGCGCATTTACCTGCCCCTGTCTACCGCAGTCTTGGCAACGCTCGCGCTTTTCTATGCTGTGGGACGCTGGAACGGCTTCTCAGACGCGCTTTTGTACCTCACTAAAGCCGATTGGCATCCGATACAGCTTAAGCTGTTCAACCTGCTTAGAAACATTTCATCAATAGACATAGCCATGCAGGAAGGCGTGTCGGGCGGTCCGCCGCCAGCGTCCGATGGAATGCAGGCGGCCGCTGTGATGATAGCCACGGTGCCTATTTTGGTCGTATATCCGTGGCTCCAGCGTTATTTCATTACCGGCGTTTCACTCGGCGCGGTGAAGGGCTGATATTGGAGGTTTTCCTGAAACCAACCCGAACATAGTTCGTGTTTTGGGTAAACCTCTGTTTTAGGAATCTGCGGGGTGAAAGTCTCCGTATAATTTTATTTTAGGAGAAAAAGATGAAAAAAAACATCTTGCTGGTATGTTGCGTTGCCGCCATGTTGTGCGGTTGCGACAAGAAAGAAGGAGCGGTTGCGAATGCGAGCGACGCTCCCATTGAAATTACGGTTGAAGTATTCGACCGTGGCACGGACGGGGGAAAGACAGATCCCACGAATAACAACTGGACGAAGTGGATACAGGAGAAACTACTTAAAGATGAGAATATTAACGTACGTTTCATCGCCGTGTCCCGTTGGGAGGAAGTGCAGGCGCTCAATAATATGATGGCGGCTGGCGCCCCGCCTGATGTCTGCGTCACCTATTCGACTGAACTGATTTCCAACTACCGCGATTTGGGCGGACTTGTCGATATTTCGAAGTACATTGATACGCCCATTCTTGCGGACTTGAAGAAACTGTTGGGTACCGACACAGCCCTGCCCGGACGCGACTTAATCAGGCGCAACGAAGACCCGGAAACCAAGTCGGTTTATTCCATACCCGCCCGCCGTGTTGATACGGCGGAACGCAATCTTTTTATACGCAAAGACTGGCTCGACAAACTCGGTCTGCCGCTTCCCATTACGCTTGAGGAATTCTATGACGCCCTTGTCCAGTTTAAGGAGAAGGATCCGGGCGGTGTAGGCAAGGACAAGGTGATCCCTTTTATTATGGGAACCGATTTGCACTGGACCACGCACACTATCTGCTATCCGTTCATTGACCCGAACATAAGCCTGAAAGAGTACTGGATAAACTCGGTTGTGGGACGCTACGCGACTATGCCCGGCTATAAGGAGGGCTGGCGTTTTATGAACAAGATGTACAACGCCGGTCTGGTTGATCCCAATTTTGCCTTGTACAAGAGTGAGTCCGAAGAGTTCAACGTGTTAAAAAGTGGGATAGCCGGCTCTTACACCGATAACTGGGATAGAATATACCGCGACAGCGAAGCCATCATGACGGAACTGCGGAAAAATGTACCGGATGGCGAGCTTGTTCCGGTCGATTGTCTTACCGGTCCCGACGGACAAATTCGACGGACCGTCTATGACCCCGCAGGCGTCAATTTTTTTATCCCCGCAAGCGCGAAGAACCCCGAAGCCGCGTTGCGGTATGTGAACTGGCTCGCCCGTTATGAAAATTACCACTTTTTGCAGATCGGTGTCGAAGGGGTGAACCACGACCTTGTCAATGGTCTCCCGAAGCTCAAAACCGCGCAAGTACCATGGATTCAGAACAGCCCACAGAACATCGACTACACATTGCCGATAAACGGTTTGGAGATGGGTGACCCCGATTTGAATGTTAAAGCGCTTGCTAATGGTTATGCGTGGCCAGCTGAATTAATTGAAAGGGCGCATGACATCGCCATGCATAACGGGAAGCCTGGTCCGGTTATTCCCGTACAGCTTTCTGCCGCAGGTCCCGTCACCCAGACCTTAATCGACAAGTTTAACGTGTTTACCGCATCCGCAATGACGGCGAAACCCGAAGACTTCGACCGCGTCTGGGACGCCGGCGTCGCCGACTGGCTTGCCTCTGGCGCTAAAGCCGTGATTGACGAAAGGAACGAGAAGTTTTACCAGCCATGAGGATGAATCTCCCTGCGGTTTCATCGCGGAGCTACAACCCGCAGGCATACAGCCCGCGTGATCGGGTGTCACGCGGTTGTTTTAAAAGCGTTCGGAAGAAAAAGAGGCGCAGTATGGCGTTTGATTTCGCTCTCAAAGACATTATCCACAAGATAATCGTGAAGTTCATGCCAGTGTTCTTGCTGGACGCGAAGAAACTCTCCGCCTCAATGTCGCGCATCAGTCTGATCTGGACGTATATGGCGTCACGAGCAAAGCGGAGGTATATAATAACCGAAGGGGATCGAGGAGGGCTTGACCGCCAGCGTGGAATTGATGTGCTACCTCGCCACGGACGGCTACAAGATCAAGACGCCGCTGTTCGATCTGCGTATCCATGCGCCGGACGAGTACGCCGACTCGGAAGCATCCATTCCCGAAGGTGTGTTCCCCGAAGCGCGTTTACAGGGGAGCGAGGTCTTCCAGTCCCGCCTCGTAGTCGTAATCCAGAGTTCGGCGAAAAAAGCCCCAACGCGACATTGAAAAATTTCCGAGAGGTTCATTCCGAATTCACGCTGACGGCTCACGTTGGCTCATAATTTTTAACAGGCTTGGTTATGTTGGCGTACCGTATATACAGAGCGGACTACCCCTTTAAAATATGTTTTTCAATGAAAGCATGAGCGGTTGGCATGTGGCGCCAGCGTAAAAGTTCTTTCTAGAAACTACTCCGTCATTTCCTTCATGACGGAGTAGTTTTTTTTGTATCTGCCAATAATGCAGGCGCATTATTGACAGGCCGCCTTAAAAACCGCATGCGCGCAATCTTTAGGCGAGAAAACACGCCTCTATAAAGCGACCGCTTTATAGACAACGCTGTATATTAAAGGAGAATTTTGCAAACAGTTGTAGAGGCGCACGTTATGTACCCGCCCAGTATGGATAGTTACGAATCTACAGGCAAATTCACGCGTCCGCTTTATCCGGATCGCCTCACCAGCCGTTCTATGGCAGCGCCAGACGCAACGCTTCTTCAAAAAACTCAACCGGATAGAACTCAAGCCCCTTCTTCACGATGTCGGGAATTTCATCAAGATCGCGCGCGTTCTGTTTGGGGATGATGACGTACCGCGCCTTGTTGCGCGCCGCGGCGATGGTTTTCTCTTTCAAACCGCCTATGGGAAGCACCCGTCCGGTGAGGCTCAATTCGCCGGTCATGACGAGTTTGTCCGTGATGACGCGACCGCAGAAAAGCGAGCAGAGCGCGACCGCCATGGTGACGCCCGCGGACGGGCCGTCTTTCGGCGTCGCTCCGGCGGGAATGTGCAGATGGATGCGGTTTTTCTCAAACCACGAGGCGTCAACACCGTACTGTTCGACGCCGATCTTCTGGGCTACGGTCAGGGCGATGGACGCGGATTCCTTCATGGTGTCGCCCATATTGCCGGTAAGGGTAAATCCGCCCCTCGCCTCCTCCACCGAGGTCGCTTCGATCACCAGCGTGTCGCCGCCCATGCTCGTCCACGCAAGTCCAATCGACATGCCCGGACTGTTCGCCTTCTTAATCTCGCCTTCGGGAAACAGGGGTTTTCCCAGATATTTTTCGATGATGGCTTTGTCCACAATAAAAGCGGGCTTTGGGGATTGAGGAGCGGCGGAGGGAGCGGTTTTAGAAGGGTTCTTTTTCGCGCCGCCGCTCGCGCTGTTTTTCGCGGACTTCACCGCTTCGCCGCCGTCTTCCCCGCGCTCATAAGGCGCCACACCTTCTTTTTCAGCTTCTCTTTCCACGATCTCCCTTGCCAGTTTTCTGTGTATCTTGTCCAAATTTTTCTCGAAATTCCGCACGCCGGCTTCCCGCGCGTAGCAATTCGCAATGTGCGACAATGACTCTTTGGGGTACTTCACCTGACGCCTGTCCAATCCGCTTTTTTCAAGGCTTTTTGGCACGAGATAATGCTTTGCGATCTCCAGCTTTTCAGCGCTGATATACCCGGGCAGCTCAATGATCTCCATGCGGTCAAGCAGGGCCGGGGGAATAGTGTCCAATGTATTCGCCGTAACAATGAAAAACACGCGGGAAATGTCAAACGGCAGGTCTAGATAATGATCGCGGAAGCTGTTGTTTTGTTCGGGATCGAGCGCTTCAAGCAGGGCGCTCGCCGGATCGCCGTGGTAACTCGCCGCCATTTTGTCGATCTCGTCTATCATAAACACCGGGTCTTTCGTCTTGGTGATTTTGATTCCCTGAATGATCTTGCCTGGCATGGCGCCGATATAGGTGCGCCGGTGGCCTTTGATTTCGGCCTCGTCCCTCATGCCGCCCACGGAAAATCTAAAAAATTTTTTGTTAAGAGCGCGGGCCACGGACTTGCCCACCGAAGTCTTGCCAACGCCCGGCGGACCCACCAGGCAGATGATCGAGCCTGACGGCGGACTGCCTTCCCTGGCTTTCGCCTCGGCGCCATTTGTCCGCCGCCCGCTCCGCTGGGCGTTCAGGCGGCCATTCCTCAGCTTCCTCACCGCGAGGTACTCAATGATGCGATTCTTCACGTCTTTCAACCCGTAATGATCGTTTTCAAGCGTCTTCCGCGCGTAGGCGAGATCGATCTGCTCGGGCGCCGGGTCTTCCCACGGAAGGCTGGCTATCATGTCGAGGTAATTTCTGGCGACCACATATTCAGGCGACTGCGCCTCCATGATGGCGAATTTCTCAAGCTCATGGCGGACCGCTTCTTTTATTTCGCCTTCAAAATGGAACGCTTCGAACTTTTCCTTAAACCGCTGGTAATCTGACGTCTTCGCGTCCGCGGTCATGCCCAGTTCCGTCTTGATCGCTTTCAACTCTTCCCGCAAAAAATACTCGCGCTGGGACTTGTTGAGCCTGTCGTTGATTTCGTTCGCTATGCGTTTCTGAATGCGGAAAAGCTCCTGCTCTTTTTTGATGAACACCAGCATCTGCTCCATACGCTTGCGCACGTTGGTCTGCTCAAGCGCCTTCTGTTGCTCCGCCTTGTCGATGTTGAGGATGCTGGCGATAAAATCCGCTATTTTCCCCGGCTGATCGATGTTTATCATGTTAAGCCGCATTTCTTCGGTAAAAAGCGGGTTGTTCTCGGAAATTTGCTTCATTTCAGAAAGAAGCGTCCGCGTAAGCGCTTTCACTTCCGGCGTCTCGTCTTCGGTTTCCTCAAGGTACTGAACGACGGCGACCACCGGATTCTTGAGGCTGAGGGCTTTTTTTATCTTGAACCGTTTGATGGTCGATACAAAAATATTGACGCCCCCATCAGGAAGGTTTATCTTCTTGACTATTTTGGCTGCGGTTCCGACCTTATAAAAATCGCCGAACGCCGGCGCCTCAACCTCATTGGCGAGCATAACCAACCCAATAAGACCATCTTCAGAAACCGCGTGATCAACCACCTTTACATCACCAGGGTTGAGGATCATAAGCGGCGTAAAAACCCCCGGAAAAACGGGGCGCCCCACAAGGCTCACGATAGGCAGTTTGCCGGGAAGCACATGCTCCAGCGGCGCCATTTGATCCGACATAATAAATATAATATTACGCTTTATAGATAAAAAAGCAAGAGAATTCGAAACACGAGCGGCGGGAACGGA
>JAIRTS010000093.1 GCA_031254795.1 Treponema sp. | reverse complement strand
TTCGGAGAAAGCAATCCGCGATTCTACGGCGATGTGTTTGGACTGAAACTGATCGCCGGCGTATACACCCTGAATTTTGGATCGTTCGGCGGACCGGATTGGGCGTGGCTGGGACTGTCCGCGGCCATAGGAGCGAACTTCTCCTATTTCACCACGACGCAGAGCGGGTCGCCCACTATTTTGCCGGCTTTGATCATGCAACTTGAGTTCCCCAAAATAACCATTCCGAAAATGAAAGTGTTCCGCAATATCTCGCTGTACGTTGAACCGCAGCTTTGGTTTGTCTCGACCGACGCCGATGTCTCAACTACCGGCGTGGAAACGATCATGTTCCGCGTCACCGGAGGTCTAAGACTCTATGTCTTCTAGTATAGATCTGGACAGAATCGACGATTTCTTTCCTCCCCATTTTACCGGGGAGGAAAGATCGCGGGCAAAAACCGCGTTTTTTAAAAATGTATCCCTCGCCCTGCATGGTTTTTACAACGGGAAGACGCAGACCATTCCAAAATGCGCGCTTGAGGGGTTGGGTTGGTTCAACGCGTGGTACACGCCGGGCGTGTCGAAAATCTCCACGGTTATCCGCGATGACAATGACGCCTCTTTCGCGCTTTCAAACCGAGGCAACTTGGTTGCCATAGTTTCCGACTCAACCCGCGTTCTGGGAGATGGCGACTGTACGCCAGCTGGCGGGCTCGGCGTTATGGAGGGCAAGGCGTTGCTCATGAAGTACTTGGGCGGCGTGGACGCGACGGCGCTCTGCGTTGATTCGCGGGGCAAGGACGGCAAAAACGACCCGGAAAAGCTCATTGAGTTCGTGAAGATGTGCCAACACTCCTTCGGCGCGGTGAATCTGGAGGATATAAGCCAGCCGAACTGTTTCAGGGCGCTGGACGAACTGCGCGAGTCCTGCGATATTCCGGTGTGGCATGATGACGCCCAGGGGACCGCGTGTGTGATACTGGCCGGGCTTGTCAACGCCTTGAAACTCGCGGGCAAGACGCTCGACGGCGTTCGCGTCGTGTTGCTCGGCGCGGGCGCGGCGAACACGACGACAGCCCGGCTCATCATGGATGCCGGCGGAGACCCCGGCAAGCTCGCCTTGTTTGACATCAACGGCGGCCTTCATGCCGGCAGAAACGATATTGAAAACGATCCCCGCGCCTATAGGCAGTGGGAACTCTGCCTCAAAACCAACCCCCACAGAATAGCCTCGGTTGAAGAAGCGATGAAAGGCGCGGATGTTCTCATCGCCCTATCCGCGCCCGGCCCCGGCACGGTTAAAAGGGCGTGGGTGCGTTCCATGGCGGATAAAGCGATTGTGTTCGCGTGCGCGAATCCGACGCCGGAAATTTGGCCATACGCGGCGAAGGAAGAAGGCGCGTTCATTGTGGCCACCGGGCGCGGCGATTTCCCCAATCAAGTGAACAATGCCATTTGTTTTCCCGGCATCCTCAAAGGCGCCCTCCTTGTCCGCAGCCGCAAGATCACAGACGGCATGGTTATCCGGTGTAGCCGCAGCATAGCTGAGTTTTCAGAAAAACGCGGCGTCTCGCCGGACAACATCATTGCGACAATGGACGAAACGGAATTGTTCGCGCGAGAAGCCGCCGATGTCGCGGAAACCGCCGTCAAAGAAGGCGTCGCCCGCGTCACCCTTTCCTGTGATGAGGCGTACCGCAGGGCGAAAGCCGATATAGAAGCCGCGCGTCGCGTGGCAAGACATCTCCAGGAAATGGGAGATATTATCAAGCCTCCTGAAACGCTGGTGGAAAAGGCGTTGCAAGAGGCGATAGAAGAAGTGAGCGGGAGGTAAGATATGTCCGCGGCAATTTTTAATTTTTTGAACGCCAATAAAGACGCTCTTTTTTTAGCAGGGCGTAAACTGTTTAGCGCCGTCATTATTGTTATCGCGGGAATCGTTGTTTACAATATTTTCGAAAAACTGATAAAGCATGTGGACGCGAGCAAGGCGCAAATTGACGGCATCCTGCTGACGTTTTTGCGGGTGGGGATGAAATACGCGCTCATCATCGTGTGTCTCATAATGCTTTTGGGTGTCTTCGGCATCAACGCGACCGGACTCGTCGCTCTGTTGGGAACCGCCGGCGTAGCGGTGGGGCTTGCGTTAAAAGACACGCTGGGAGACATAGCGGCAGGCATCGTATTGCTTGTGTTGAAATCGTACCGCAAGGGCGATTTTATCGAATTCGACGGTTTTATGGGGACAGTCAAGGATTTCGATCTTTTCACCACAAAACTTGAAACGCCAGACGGCGTTCTAATTTCAGCCCCGAATTCCTCTATATGGAAAACCCCCATCAAGAATTACAGCCGGAGCGCCAAGCGGCGTATGGATCTGGTGATCGGCATATCCTATGGGGATTCCATTGACACGGCCTACAACGTCATGCGTGAAATTGTGGATGCGGAGCCGCGTTTCCTGCGGGATCCTGCCCCTCAAATTGTGGTGCAATCTCTGAATGACAGCTCGGTGAATATTCTTTTGAGGGCGTGGGCGCCTGCCGACGTGTACTGGGATGTGTATTGGAAGCACATGCGACTTGTCAAGGAAAAAATTGAAGCCGCCGGACTTTCCACCCCGTTTCCGCAGAGGATTGTACGTCTTATAAAGTAAACCTCCCCGCCGCGGCAAGCCGCAGGGCATTCAATAAAAAGGGCTACGCCCCAAGCAAGGCGACACAACCATGAGAATTATCAACATTTCGCTCTTAACCGAAACCGTAAAACGGCTTTTCATTGAAGCGAACGTGCGTCTGCCCGTCGACGTACGCGACCGTATACGGGAATGCCGAAACCATGAAACCTATCCGATAGCGGTGGATATGCTTGACGCGATTATTGAAAATTTTGAGATCGCGGCGGAAAAATCCATGCCGGTTTGCCAAGATACGGGCATGGTCTGCGTATTTCTGGAAATAGGATGCGACGCGCGCATTGAAGGCTGCGTCTACGCCGCTGTTGACGAAGGAGTGAGACAGGCGCGGAAAGAAGGCTGCCTTCGCGCCTCTGTTGTGACGGATCCGCTTGAGCGGCGCAATTCGGGCGACAATACGCCGGCTCTTGTATACCTTGACTTTGTTGAAGGCGACGGGGTTGCGGTTACGGTTGCGCCCAAAGGCTTTGGCAGCGAGAATATGAGCCGCGTCGCCATGCTAAATCCCGGTGATGGCAGGGACGGAGTGCTCAACTTTGTCATAGAAACGGTGAAAAAGGCTGGAGCAAACCCCTGCCCGCCCATTGTCGTGGGAGTCGGCATAGGCGGCAGTTTTGACAAAACCGCTCTGCTTGCCAAAAAAGCCCTGCTCCGCCCGCTTGGAACACGTCACCCCAACGCGGTCTATGCGGATATGGAAAAAGAACTGCTGGAAAAAATAAACACGCTTGGCATCGGCCCCGCCGGTTTCGGAGGAAAAACAACCGCGCTCTTCGCCGCAATCGAGACCATGCCAACCCACATTGCGGGACTTCCTGTCGCGGTCAACATCAACTGCCACGCAAGCAGGCACGCAAGCGCGGCGCTGTAAGTCGCGCTACGGCGCCACCACGCCGGGCGG
>JAIRTS010000025.1 GCA_031254795.1 Treponema sp. | reverse complement strand
GCCCTGAGCGTTTTTCGGAAAAAGTGTTGCAAACGCTCAACGCGGAGCAGATCGAGCGAGCGTTGGATTTGCTTCTTGGTTTGTACCGCGATATACGCTATTCTATTTCTCCGCGTTTCGAGCTTGAAGTCGTTGTCTCAAAGCTCTGTCTGCTTGACAAATGGGTGTCGCCGCTGGAATTGCGTTTCGCCATCGCCGGCGCGCGGGAACTGCTCGTGTCTTCGAGGGAGCGAAAAAGTCCCGCAGATGGCAAAAGCGCAAGTATGAATAGCGGATATGACTCGTACGCCGTCAGCAAGACTGCTGTTCGCGGGGCAGAAGGCGGCGGTGGAAGCACCGTTGAGCCGCCGCAACCAGAGAGCTTGAGCGAAGGCTTCAAGCGATACCTCGCAAACCGCGAGACAGCCGCCGGAGAAGACAAACAGGATCGGAAAATTTCACCTCAGGCCGAGCGCGTCTTGAGGATATTTAACGGAACCATCGTAAATTAAGGAGCGGATATGCAAATAAATCCATTTGAGCTTTTAAAAAATGTACAGAAACTGCAAGAACAGATGGGCGACATGCAACAAAAACTAGAAGCGGTCGGCGCGACCGGTTCGGCGGGCGGCGGCATGGTGGAAATCGATCTGAATGGTCTCTTTGAGTTGCAAGCGATCAGAATAGCGCCGGAACTGATGAACGAGCGCGACAAAAATATGCTTGAATCGCTTATTGTCGCGGCTTTTACGGATGCGCGAGACAAAGTGAAAGAAGTGATCGGGCGGGAAATGGGCGGACTTACCGGTATGCCGAATCTTTCTTCCTTGTTTGCGGGTATGACGTGATCGGGCGGGAACTCAACGCCATTGACAGGATCGTCGCCTTGCTTTCAAAATTGCCCGGCATCGGCAAAAAAAGCGCGTCCCGTCTTGCCTATCATATCCTTGACGCGGACGCGAACTATGCCCGCAATCTCGCCGAGCAACTCGCGTCTCTGCACGAAGTGATAAAACGGTGCTCCGTGTGCGGCAGTTGGACGGAAACAGACCCCTGTCCTATATGCGCGGATATAACCCGCGATTCCCGAATGATTTGCGTGGTTGAACGCGCCCAGGATGTGCGTATTATAGAAGAATCCCACGAATTTAACGGGCGTTTTCATGTGCTTGGCGGACTCATCGCGCCGCTTGAAGGCGTAAGTCCGGGGGATCTTACCATCGGGCAACTTTTGGCGCGTGTGAAGCGGAGCGATGTGCGCGAAGTGATCCTCGCCATGAATCCAACCGTCGAGGGAGACACCACCGCCTTGTACCTGCAAAAGTTGCTCAAAGAAGAGGGCGTGGAGGTAAGCCGCCTCGCGTCGGGCCTGCCTGTCGGCGGAGACCTTGAATACACGGACAAACTCACCCTCTCGCGGAGCTTCCGCGGCCGAATACGAATGAGCTAACCCGGCGGAGCCGGATTTCTTGCGACATGAGAATCGCGGCTCCATGAATTTTGCGCGTGCAAAGCTCTACGTTGTCGGCGCCGGCAGGCGGAGCCGGGTTTCTTGTGACATGAGAATCGTGGCCCCATGAATTTTGCGCGCGCAGAGTCCCGCGTCTACTTTACGGCGAGCATTTCGATTTCGATCTCCGCGCCTTTTGGAAGCGCGGCCACCTGTACGCAACTTCGGGCGGGCGGGTCTTCGGCAAAATAGGACGCGTAGATTTCGTTCATCGCCACGAAATCCGCGAGGTCTGTCATAAAGACCGTTGTCTTGACCACATCCTTGAGGGACGACCCTGCGGCCTCAAGAATGGCCTTGCAATTTTCGAGTGAAGCGCGGGCGGCCTTTTTGATGTCCGCAGTCTCCATATCGCCGGTCGCCATGTCTATCGGAAGCTGCCCGCTGGTGTAAATGACGGCGCCTGACGCGGCGCCCTGTGAATAGGGTCCGATAGCGCCCGGCGCCTTGCCGGTTGTGATGATTTCTTTCATGGTTTCTCCTTTAACGTAACTTTATTATACCGTATTATACCGTTGTGGTCTCAACGTGTCAAACTGTGAGACGGCGCGGGTCCATCGCCGGCGTCAAGACCGGCGATGGCAAAATTCGGAGCATCCGCTCTCCGCAGAAGCCGTTTCCCCTCCGCCATTCCGCGTCAACCGATGCCGCCAAAGAAGACGCCAAGAATGAAGACCGCTATGGTTGCGATGCAAAAGAAAATACCCATAGGCTTGATCCAGCCGCCAACCTGTTTTGCGTGTCCAAGCTGGATTTGCTCTTGGGCGAACGCGGATCCCAGCACCAAGAAAAACAGGAATGCGGCGATAATCGCTCCGAGCGGGTTGATGTAAATGGAAACCACGTCCATCCATTCCCCTACGATCCCTTCTATACACACGCCTACAGCGACCGCTATGACGGCAATGATGAGAACGGACTTTGCGCGAGAGAACTTGAGTTTGTTCTGCAAGGCTTCGATCGCGCTTTCAAACAGGTTCACCAGCGAGGTAAGCGCGGCGAAAGTAACCGCCACAAAGAAAATGATCATGAAGATTCTGCCGCCCGGCATGTTCTTGAACACTTCCACCATGGTGATGAACATTAAGGGCGGACCCGAGCCTACGGCATCCGCGCCGATCAGGGCGAACACCGAAGGAATAACCACGAGGGCGGCGAGCAAGGCCGCGATGGTGTCGAAGAACGCCACATTCCGCGCCGCGCTGATCACATCCTCTTGCTTGCTCAAATAAGAGCCATACACAACCGTGCCGGAACCACCCAAAGAGAGGGAGAAGAACGCCTGGCCAAGCGCGAACACCCATGTGCGCGGGTCCGCGAGCGCGCCCCATTGAGGCATGAGCAGGTATTTGTACCCATCGCCCGCGCCGGGCAGAAAGAGCGCCCTGATCGCAAGAATGATGAAAAGCAGGAAGAACAGGGGCATCATCACGCGGTTGAGTTTTTCGATGCCTTTTGAAATGCCGGCTGTCATAACGGCAAAGACGATGGCAAGCCCGATGATATGCCACGGCACGCTGCCAAAATGGGAAGCCAGCGCTCCAAAATCCGCAGGCGTATAGCGCATCGCCGCTCCGGTGACCGCGCTGACGAGGTACCGCAGTATCCAGCCTACCACGACCGAGTAGCCGATGGCAATGCCCAACGAGCCGATAGTCGGAATGAGTCCAAGGGCTTCGCCCAGCTTGCGGTGGCCTTTCTTCTCAAACGCAAACCCGAACGCGGCGATTGGCCCGCCGCCGGCCGCGCGCCCGAAGGCGACTTCTTCAATAATGCCGGTAAAACCGATCAGGCATACGCAGGCAATATACGCGATTATGTACGCGGCTCCTCCGAATTGTCCTACACGATAGGGGAACAGCCAGATGTTTCCCATGCCTACCGCAGACCCGATGCAGGCGAGGATAAACCCCCACTTGCTTCCCCATGAATCACGGGATGTTTTCCCAAGTTCCGTTGTGTTGCTGTTCGACATGTTATTTCTCCTTTTTTCGTTTTATACTAAGCTTTTCCAAAATTTTTGGGAAAGGCTCATGCGATAGGTTCAAGATGAGCCTGGAAATGCCGTAAAATCTGAGGCTCCCACGTGATTTTATAACCGCGTTTAATATTCTTCGCCCGTTTGCTTACTTCAATTACGGCGTCGGCTATGACATCCAAGTGCGCCTGGGTATAGACCCTGCGGGGAATGGCCAGGCGGCTGAATTCAAAATCCGCTTTGAGCTGTTCGCCGGTGTCCGGATCGTTGCCAAGCATGAATGATCCGATGTCGCAGCAACGGATTCCCGCTTCCTTGTACAGTTCAACACACAACGCCTGGGCGGGATACTCGTAGTAGGGTATGTGGGGGAACATCGCGCGCGCGTCCAGGAACACCCCATGTCCGCCTACTGGAGCCTGATACGCTATGCCGGCGTCATCAAGACGGGAAGCAAGATATTCCATCTGCCCCACGCGATAGCGCAGGTAATTGTTGTCAAGCCCTTCATAGACGCCTATGGCGAGAGCTTCAAGATCGCGTCCTGCAAGCCCGCCATAGGTGTACAGCCCTTCAAATTCGATGCAGCGCGATTTGATTTCTTGTATAAGACCGCCGTATTTTTGCCCGTCTCGTACGCCGAGCAGACCGCCCATATTGACAATCGCGTCTTTCTTGGCGGACATGGTGAACATGTCCGCGTAGCTGAAAATTTCCCGCACGATTTCTTTAATAGATTTGTTTTGACAACCGGCTTCGTCGCGCTGAATAAAATAGGCGTTTTCAGCGTAGCGGGCCGCGTCAATGCTGAAGGGAATAGCGTACTTGCCGCAGATCGCGGCGGTTTCTTTAATATTCTGTATAGAAACCGGCTGTCCACCCGCAGAGTTGTTGGTGATCGTCATCACGACAAGCCCGATCTTTTCAGGAGTGTGCTCCTTGATAAGCCGTTCGAGCTTCTCTACATCCATGTTGCCCTTGAAAGGAGCGCGTTTCGCCGGATCAAGCGCCGCTTCGACCACACAGTCGATGGGGCGCGCTCCCGCAAGGATCACATGAGCGCGGGTGGTGTCGAAAAACATGTTGGAAATGGCGAATTTGCCCTCTCCCAGAAACAGAGGGAGCAACACCTTTTCCGCGGCTCGCCCTTGGTGTACCGGCTGAATATAATCGTAGTTGAAGACATCTTTGGCGGCGTCCATCAATTTGAAGTAACTTGAAGCTCCCGCATAGGCTTCGTCGCCTTGCATAACTCCAGCCCATTGAAACTGGCTCATAGCATTAGTGCCAGAATCAGTTAAAAGATCGATATAAACGTCCTCACTGCGCAGGTAGAACACATTGTTGTGAGCTTCCGCGATCTTTTTCTCCCGTTCCTGAAAGGTGAGCATCTTTAATGGTTCCACAACCTTGATGCGGAACGGTTCCGGTATATATTTTATAGCCATACCGTCGCCTCCAAATAGTGATTTGTGGTACAACACATAACGGCAGGCGCTATGGCGTGTGGGCATAGAGCACTCCAACACCATGTACAATAACTATGCCTCCTTGCATTGTACGAGTTAAAATAAGTGTAACACTGCGCTTTTGTTCCGTCAATACTAAATTTTTTATTCGCAGCGGGGTCGAATTCCCCGCCGCAAACGGCGCGGAGGCTCATTTAGGGCGTAACCCTTTTGGTAGACTGTATTTTTTGAAATGCTTAAATCTTTGGAAACGGTATTGATCGCGCTCTCCATGCGGACGCGGCGTACATGGCGTGGCGCAAGGCGGCGTGGCGCTTATTCTCCGGCAAGCAACCCGGCCATGTCAACGCTCCGCAATATCCGCCGTTTTACGGCGCTTGAATTGCCGGTAAAGTCGGCGATTCGCTTGCGTATGATTTTGCGGTTCGAATTCACGCCAAAAGGACAAGTGCACGCGGCGTTGAGCAGCCCTTTTTCTTCAGCGCAGGCTATGATCTGCCGTTCCTCAACAAATCCAAGAGGGCGTATAATGGACACCGGATATTTCCGGTATTTGAGCAGAATCGGCATGGCGGAAAGCTCGCCTTTTGCCATCATGTTCATAAAAAACGTCTCGATAATATCGTCAAGGTGATGGCCAAGGGCGATTTTGTTAAAACCGCGCTCAACCGCGTGTTTCAACAGTTCCATGCGCCTTTGGGTGGAACACCAGTAGCAATTCATCGCGCGTCCCGGTTTGAGCCGCCCGATGATAGGCACGGATATATCAGTGAAAGACACGCCCCATTCGGCAAGCCGTCTCTCAAGCGGAGCTTTTTTGCAGCATGCGCAAAAATCGCTCGCTATGTGGACGGCGGCAAGCTCGTAATTTTTCCGTATCGCCGGACGGACACGGGAAAGCGCCCACGCCATAACGGTCGAGTCTTTGCCGCCGGACGCCGCCACGAGTATACGGTCGCCTTCTTCTATGAGGTTCCGTTTCATAACGGCTTTGGCGACGAGTTTTTCTACGATGCTACTTCGCGCCGCGTTCATAGCCCCCCGCTTTGGCGTATACATCCTGAAGCACAAGCCCCGCCAGCATCATGCCGGCGCTTGCCGTCACCGTAACGCTGCTCCCGTTGACAACCTTTTTTGAAGCGCACCATTCCGGCACATCCCGCTCTCCGGAACCGGCCGCATATTTTCTCGCGGGACAGAGGCACCGGGCTTTTCCGCATGCGACCGGTATTTCAGCATGCAGGGGGAGGCGTTCGCCGCTGAAAACAACGGTGAAATGCCCGTCAAATCCACGCTTCCGCAAGCCGTAACGCACCAGCCGCGCAAGCGGACAGCCGCGCGTGTCCCATATATCGGCTGTTTTCAACTGCGCCGGATCGAGTTTTTGCGCCATGCCCATTGAGGAGAATATCTTCACCTTTTTTTGAAAACAGGCTTCTATCAAGTCGAGTTTGTACGTGAGGCTGTCAATGGCGTCAATGACATAATCCGCGTTCTCTATATTGAAGAGTTTCGCGTTTTCTTTTGAAAACACCTGTTCAAACGCGGTTACGGAACAATTCGGATGTATGGCGAGGAGCCTGTCTCTCAACGCTTCGACTTTGGGCATTCCTATGGTTGAGGACGTCGCCTGCACCTGCCTGTTTATGTTGGTGACGCATACCGCATCCGAGTCAACAATGGCGATGTGTCCCACGCCGGAACGCGCCAGCGCTTCGGCGGACCAACCGCCCACGCCTCCAACGCCAAAAACAATGACCCGCAACCGCGCGAGCATATCAATCGCTTCATTTCCGACCATGAGCGCAAGACGTTGAAAAAGAGGATTCATACCTGTGTTTTATTGTGCGTTTTTTGAAAGGCGTAGTCAAGGGGCGGCGCCCTGAAAGCCTAAACGTGAACCGCGCGAACAAACGCGAACATTCGCTTTGAAGGCTTTGGCATCGCCTGTTTTCTCTTGTTCCTCTCCCGAAGTCGCGCCGGAAATTTAGATGAAATCAGAAGCATCGAAGTGAAAGTTCGCGCAATTCGCGTGAAATCAAAGCGCTTTTGCACGCAGTATCCCGAGCGTCAAAAGACGACACGCCCCGTTCGTATGGTTCATGTCCATCGTTTTTCATGAAGCGTCCATTCCATACTTGTTTTGCGGGTCAAATTTAGCGACGCCGGAGGGATATTGAAGCGTTTTTGAAATCTTTGCGTATGCGGAGGAACAAATTCCACCCCTCATTCCCGGTTTTACGCTCTAAAAAAAGCCCGCTCCCTGAAGAGAACGGCTGAAATTGGCGTCAGTCACCTTTCGCGTAAAGCCCCGTCCCGCCGAAGCGGGCGAACTCTAGGTGGCTGGCGTTTCGCCTAACGTTCCGGCTGTATGCGAACCTGCTGTTCGGCGGCGTTTCGCCAGCCCGAATAGGGGCTTTGTGAAGCAAAGGCCAAAGCTTGCAAAAACGCGGGTGGAGGGAGGCGTGGGAGGCGCCGGGAACGCAGTCGCCGCGTCGACCTAGCGGAACGGAACCGTGGATGGCCGAATGTCCGAAGCGTCCACAGTCCTGTTATGCGAAATGGAGCAGTACTCCATTATTTTTAAATATTTTTTAGCAACTTTTCCGCAAACACTTCTGCGTTTTTTATGTCTTCATCATTTGGGCTGTTTTTATTCATCCCAAATATTTTTAAGCCAAAGTAAAAAAATCCTTTGCAGCCAAATTCATTAATAATCACAAATCCTTTATTTTGCAATATATTTCTGAGAGATTTATGATCCCCTAACATTTTTTTCTCGTTATACGTCCCACTTGTAGAAAATATAAATGCTTTCTTATTCTGAACATTTGGCAATTTTTCAGCATATTTAAGCATTTGGGAATAATGTTTGCCACCGGCAATTCCAGCGCCAAAACCAATCAAATCATAAATGCCTAATTCAACAGGTTCAGAATTAGTATTTACATCAATAAGTGAGGCATTTATTTTTGCCGCAATAGCCTTGCCGATCTTTTGAGTATTCATACCATGATACGAATACATGAAAATTATTGACTTTCCCATTGTACTTCCTCCAGTTGGGCTAACTATTTTATAATAGTAATGAATTTTGTTACTTTTGTCAAGTGCTTTTATTCAAAAATTTTCAAACCAATTTAGCCTACATTGCACATAACATTCCGGCTGTATGAGCAGTTGTGCCATACACCATTATTTTATTTCCAATTTATTGAAATGTAACATCTCAATAAAACAAAATACATTTTTCTAAATAATATTTAAGTGAAAATTTGCCTCTCATATCAATAAAGCTGATACAAGAGGCAATAGGGAAATTTTTCTATATTTTAATTTCTTTCCTCCCGCCCTGCATATCGCTAAAAACAGCGGTGGCTTCATCGAAATGAAAAATTTCAAAAATACCATCGTCCGCAGAGTACATCTTTTCCAAAGGCGGCGCCATTTTCAATGCCTTCTCCTTTGCGGCTTTGCTCGGATTAAAACCTACTCTGCCGCATATCCTCAGCCATTTTCCATTTGCGGCGGCGCAAATTTCTATTTTTGGGTTATTTTTCATCTGTCTGAACATGTCTTTTTTATTGTTGGTACAGAAACTGAGTTTCTCTTCGTAGTTCATTACAAACCCCATTGGGCGTACATGGGGTCGATCCGTCTCGACAGTGGCGAGATAAAATATCCCACAGTCTTGCAAGAATTTTAATACTTCTTCCATAATAAAGTAAAC
>JAIRTS010000019.1 GCA_031254795.1 Treponema sp. | reverse complement strand
CTTGACGACGGCTGGTTTGGGCAACGCGACAACGACGATTCTTCTTTGGGCGATTGGTTTGCCGACACCCGCAAGCTCCCGTCCGGCATCGCCGGCCTTGCGGAAAAAATCACGGCGCTGGGCTTGCAATTCGGCTTGTGGATAGAACCTGAGATGATCAGCAAAAAAAGCCGGCTCTTTGAACAGCATCCTGACTGGGCGGTCGGCGTACCGGGGCGAGACCGTACCGAACAGCGCCGGCAGTACGCGCTGGATATGTCAAGGCCGGAAATTGTCGACTATCTCTTTACGATTATTGCAAAAGTCATCGCTTCCGCGCCCATCTCCTACATTAAGTGGGATATGAACCGGTCTATCACCGAACCATTCAGTCTCGCTCTCACGCCGGATCGCCAAGGCGAATTCTTTCACCGCTACATACTTGGAGTCTACGATCTTTACGAGCGTCTGACCAAGTCGTTTCCCCGCATACTTTTTGAATCCTGCGCCGGCGGTGGCGGAAGGTTTGATCCGGGGATGCTTGCCTTTGCGCCACAAGGTTGGCTCTCGGACAACACCGACGCAGTGGAACGGCTGAGGATACAGTCAGCCGCAAGTTTGGTGTATCCGCAAAGCTCATGGGGTTCCCATGTTTCGGCTGTTCCCAATCACCAGACCGGACGAACAACCGCGCTTAGCTTTCGGGCGATGGTCGCCTTTTTCGGTGATCTTGGTTTTGAACTGGACCCGACGACGCTTTCACCAGAAGAAAAAAATCAGATAGCTCTGTACATTGACTTTTACAAAGCGCATCGAAAAACCTTTCAGTACGGACGCTTCTTCCGCCTTGCCACGCCTGATCCCGCCTTTTACACAGCCTGGCAAGTGTCTTTGGAAGAAGAAAGTCTGGTTGGTTTTTACAAATTGCTGGCGCAGCCAAACCGCCCGCCTGTCCGGTTGCGCCTCGCCGGGCTTGATCCCGATCTTGTATACACTGTTTCACTGTGGGAACAGGGCGGCTTTGAGGCAAACGATAAAAACTATAATTGCGGCTCACGCGGCGGCGATGAGCTTATGCAAGCCGGACTGTCGCTTGACACTACATATATTACAAAGCGGGGAGATTTCTTTGGAGAGATTTTTATCATTAAAAAAACTGAAAGCGCACGACACCTCAAATCGTAGATCTCGAGGTCAAGGGCGCGCGCCCCTATATTTCTAAATCTTCTCCGCAACGCCTTTGAGTGTTGAATATAACGACACGAGACGCGGAGCCATTTCGTATTCCGCCAAATCTCCGGTCAGTACGGTGTCCTTCGCTTCATAAGCCGTCAAAAGGTCATTAAGCGCGTTGGTGAAATCGTCAATAAACCGCGTCAAAGGAATGGAATCTATGGCAATGGCGTCAGTTTCAAAACCAGCTTGTTTTAATAGAGACAACAGCCTGAAGAGTTTTTCCGTGATATGGGAAAAAAGCCGCATGGTTTCCGAAGCCCGCTTGTCTTTGCCGGTCTGCAAGTCAAGGGGCAGGTCTTCCAACCGTGAAACAATTTCCGAGACCAACACGCTACAGTTGAGAATTTCCCGTTTCGGCTCCTCCAACTCCCTCATCCGCTCCTCCAACAGCTTTAAGGCGTCGGTTGGGGAAAGCCCTTCGCCCGCTAAACTGGCGTCGACGGATTTCGCAATATCCCCTAGCCGCTCTCTAAGAAAACTCGCCGTAGCGCTCGATTCAAAGTCGGCTCTTATCGTTTTTTTCTCTTCAAACGAGGCGTCTTCCAACGCTTCTAACGCGGATTTTGCATTCATAAGCGCTTCAAGCGCGAACTCCCGCAACGAAGAAATGCATATATCAATGGACTGCAACGCGCTCAGTTCCCGTTCAAACGCTGCGGGAATGTCTTCAATGTGAAGGGGTTCGGCGTCTAGCATGACGCCACCAATGCGACTGTCCGTACCATCAAGCCAATTTTCTATGCCCGCAAGCAAATCGCCTATGGTTTTTTCATTTTCAAGAATAATCCCGGCGTCTTGCCCATTGATGAGTATCTCCATATTACCTGCCGCCATTGCTGTTTTGCCTGCTGAAATTTTCCAGAGAGTTTGACATTTGCTCCATTCGGTTGTAGGCGTTTTCCATCTGGCTGTATTGCATGCGCAACGCGGCTTCTTTTTCCGCAAGCTGCTTGTCTAACGTCGCTATGCGTTGCTCGTCCGCCTTAATGCGAGAGTCAATCGTCGCGGTTCTTATAAAAATAAGCCCGCCGGTTTCCACATAGGGCCGGGTGAGACTTTCAAGCGCGTACGCTACGCCGCTGTCAACGATGAGATCGCCATTAGAGTCAAATCCGAAAAGCTGTTGCAGTCCGGCAAGGTTCATTTCCAAGGCTTCGTCAAGTTTCTTTTCGTCAATTTCAAGATAACCCCGCAAGCGGGACGGATCATAGCCTGCGCTACCGCCGCTCATGCGCATATCGGCGCCAATGCCGTATTTGGCGAGCATCTCCGTTCCGGTCGCGGTGGGATACGGCGACGTAACGGCGTTCTGCACGGCGTTCTTGTATTGGGTCAGGGTGGAATCCCCAGCGAACGCGCCCATACGGTCGCGCATCGCCTCTTGCTCTTCTTCCGACAAATAGGAAAGTTCCTGTACGATGCGATCGTCGTTGCGGGTAAGGACATTGATTTCCGCCATGACTCTGTTGTAATTTCCTACAAAGCTAATAATGGCGTTTTTTATGGTCTCCCTGTCGGCTTCAATCGTTATACGTACGGGCGTCTCGGATGGTTTCTTTACCGTTATGGTGACGCCGGGCAAAAGGTCGTCAATAGTGTTGGTTGCGCGGGACACACTGATTCCGTCCATAGAGACAACAGCGTCTTGCGCAACGGAAACGGGATTCACCGGCTTATAATTGACGGGATCGTTCGGATCCATGATCTGGACGCGCCGGATCGACACGTCACGATGCGTGTTTTTATTGGCGATGTCAAGGGAAACAACGGTTTTGTCGATCTCGGAATCGGGAATCTGAAAAGAAGTCCGCGTAAAATCAGACGCGTCCTCTATCGGCGCAAGCTCAATAGCCGTGCCATCCGAAAAAGTCAGGGACAACACGTTCATGTCGTCAATGCGCTCAGGCAGTTCAGGCGGTTTCCATTCGGGGATAGGAACCGAAGAGGGCGCGCTTTCAATGACAATGCCGTTAAATGTCACGGAACCCGTCTTGGGTATGGAAGGTCCTGGCGGAGGCTCCACGTTGGGCGGCGGCTCGGTCGGAAGGACTTTTACAGCCGTCTCAAAAAAAATCGTCAGCCCCTGGCTCACGACCGTATTATCAGGAAAAGCGATGGAAGCATCGCCCGTCGCGCTTACCTTGAGGCTGTCATTGTCAACAACGGCCAGGCTCGCGTCTTCTTCGCCTGCGCCAATGAGCAACGTTATGGCGACATCTTGCATGGCGATCTGTTGTTCCAATACGCCGCTTTTGAGCGCCAAGTCCAACGCCGCGCCGGAGAATATGAGATTGTTCTCTGCTCCGGTGATTTTTGATTCGACAAGAAGGGACTTTTTCCCGCTTTGCACCGTTACAAAACTCGCCTCTATCTTGCCTTTGCCCCGACGATTCAGGGCATCGACAAATTCCTTGAGGGATCCGCCCTTGAAATCAAATGAGATATGTTCCGCCCCTGAATCAAAGGTATAAGCGCCCGCTTCCACTGTAAACGATTCGTCTAAAGGCGGGGAAAGAAACCGGTCCGCCTGCGCAATTTGCTTGACCACGAATTCTTTTGTCTGGGGCGAGGTTTGTCGCATCGCGCTGCCTGTCAGTGTTGAAGAATCCGAAGAGGTAATGACGCGGTCATTAAAAGGATTTTGAAAAGAATAAAGCTCACGAGCGCTATCCCGCAGGGAAACCATGCGTCTGTTTACGTCCTGCCAATAGGTTTTTTGCGCTTGTAACTGTTCTTTTTCCCGCTCTGAGCGATCCCGTGGGATGCGCTCTATTTTCATGAGACCTTCTACGATTCTGTCGGTGTTAAATCGGCTTGAAACACCTGGCACGTAAACATCTGACACTACATCAACTCGTCAAACAAAACGCCTATTGTTTCTTTGATTTTACCATGAACTCTGCGTAATTCTTCCGGCGGCAGGACATTCACCACTTTGCCGGTTTCAGGATCAATCACATTGACAATGATCTCATGAGATTTATGATCCACGATAAATTTGAGTTCTTTATTCAGTGTAGAACTTATCCGTTCCAGATCCACCGCCGCTTTGCCAACATCCAACGACTCCACGTTTTTCTTGGGCGCGGGTAAAACCGGATTATACCCCTTTGCCGCCGAAATTTTCACCGCTCTCGTTAGAGCTAACTGAGCATCACCGCTTCCTTGCGTATACGCTGATATGTGCAGACTCATAGCGTATCTCCTTTCTTTTCTATTTTCGGCTGTTTTTGACAGGAACTCAAGAGCGACTCTAAAAACATCGTTTTCAGAGTCGCCCGGATTATAAGAGACGACATCCAGAAGTCTCTTTGTTCAGTTTTTTAATAAGGAAACTATAAGAGCTGCACCGCCATCTGAGGCTGCATATTAGCTTGCGCGAGAAGCGCGGTTCCCGTACGCGCCAAAATAGAATTTTTGGTATACAGCACGGTTTCAGCGGCGATATTGGTGTCCCGCATGCGTGATTCGGCGCTTTGCAAGTTTTCCGCGCCAATTTGAACGCCGCCGGTAGCCAATTCAAGCCTGTTTTGGAAGCCTCCAAGATCACCTCGTTGTTTGGAAACCGCATGCAACGCGTCGTCTAGCGTCTTGATAGCGTCGTTCGCTTCATCGGCGGATGTAAGCTCAAGACCCTCAATACCAAGCGCTTGCGCGCTCATGTCTTCCACATAGAAACGCTCATTCTGGTTTTCATTGGCGCCCATTTGAATCTGCATCACTGTCGACGATTCCCTGCCGAATGCGCCGGTTAAAAGCGCCATCCCATTAAATTGGGCATGAGACGCGATCCGGTTCACTTCATCAACAAGCTGGGAAACTTCAACCTGAATCTGCTCGCGGTCAAGCTCGGTGTAAATGCCGTTCGCCGCTTGTACGGAAAGGTCTCTCAACCGGTGCAGGATATCCTCTGTTTCCTGAAGGTAACCCTCGGTTGTCTGGATAAATGACACGCCGTTCTGGATATTTTTATCCGCCTGATTCAAACCGCGTATCTGACTTCGGAGTTTCTCGGAAACCGCAAGTCCCGACGCGTCATCGGCGGCTCTGTTTATCCGCTCTCCCGAACTAAGTTTCTCAATATTGCCGGCTATCTGATTTTGTACAATATCCAATGAACGGCTGGCGAATTGAGCGCTTAAATTATGATTTATTATCATTATTCCTCCCAGCAATAAAAAAGGATCACTTGTCAATTTTCACGTGGCTAAAAGGTTATGACACCTTAACCCGTCAGCTCCTAGCTGATCACATAACAACCGGTCACCCTAATCGTTATTCGCTTGACAAGCGATCCTTTACGCATTGCATACTCCTCATGCGGACCGCGCGGCCTCGCCATAAAGACGGAACCGCGCGGGAGCTACGCCGCCCGGTTACTGAAGCAGTGAAAGAACAGACTGCGGTCTCTGATTTGCCTGCGCAAGCATCGCGGTGCCGGATTGGGACAGAATCTGATTCTTGGTGTAAGCGACAGTTTCCGCGGCAATGTTGGAGTCGCGGATGCGGGATTCGGAAGCCTGAAGGTTTTCCGCGCCGATGTCAATGCCACGAATAGCATGTTC
Organism: Treponema sp.; assembly: GCA_031254795.1. Lineage (GTDB taxonomy): Bacteria > Spirochaetota > Spirochaetia > Treponematales > Breznakiellaceae > JAIRKH01. The sequence goes on along the minus strand of JAIRTS010000019.1, from coordinate 16,460 downwards.
CAGACGATTTTGGTATGCGCCGAGATCAGCCCGCTGTTTGCTGATGATCTTGAGGGCACTGTCAAGGGTGCCGATAGCGGCGTTCGCATCGTCCGCGCTCTGGAGGGAGATTGGCCCCTGATCGCCGCCGATTCCGAGGGATCCTGCGGTTATCTCACCAATAAAGACCTGCTCGCGCTGATCGATGTTGGCTCCGATATGGAGATACATGGATTCCTCGCCACCCTCTTGGGCATAGCGTCCAGTAAGCATGTTCAAACCGTTGAACTGGGCGTGAGAAGCGATACGATTCACTTCGTCGACAAGCTGGGAAACTTCAACCTGAATCTGCTCGCGATCTTCGGCGGTGTAAATGCCGTTGGCGCTCTGAACAGCGAGTTCGCGGAGGCGCTGGACAATGTCCTGGGTTTCCTGCAGGTAGCCTTCGGTTACCTGAATGAAGGAAATGCCATCCGAGGCATTGGCGGACGCGCGGTTCAAACCGCGAATCTGGCTACGAAGTTTCTCGGAAACAGCGAGACCGGAAGCATCATCGCCAGCGCGATTAATGCGAAGACCGGAAGAAAGTTTCTCGATGTTTTTGGCAATAGAAGTCTGGGTAATACCCAAAGAGCGTTCAGCAAACTGAGCGCTTAAGTTGTGGTTGATGATCATAATCATCCTCCCTGAAAGAATATGCCGGTAGCATCCATGCAGCCGGCGGGGATTAAGACCAAAGGCCTTTTATTTCACCCCTTATGTTATAAATATACCATTACTAGATTTTTTTTGCAAGCCGTCTATTTAATTTTTTTTGTTTTTTTGCGCGTTTTATGCGCCGTGTAAAGAATTTTACACGCCGTGTGAAAAATCTTATACGCAAAACGTGGTGTCTACGCCTTTTAATTCCATACTTAACGTACTTCGTTCTCTATGGTATAGTTAAAGAGCTTTTATTACAAAGAGGAGGGGCGGGCGCAAGTCCGCGCAAACCGGAGCGGCCAAGCGGCGTCCCGTTCACGACGTTCGTTCCGCAAGGACCATTATGGCGCCATGGAGGGCTAACGCCATTTTTCGTCGCCGGCGCCGCGTCCGCATGTTCCAATGAATCGATTAGGTGGAAAAAATGAATAATTGTGAAGAAAAAACAGCGTCAGTTCCATGCCGGCGACCGGCGGCCGCCCCGTCGCGCAAGTCTACGATACATCTGGCAAAACGGACCGCATTAGTTGTCGCCGGCGCCACGCTGATGGCGTTTAACATCAATACGTTTGTGTATGCGGGCGGGCTTGTACCGGGCGGCTTTACCGGACTTACGTTGCTTATTCTGGAGTTTTTCGAGCGGTTTCTCCATATACACCTGCCTTTCAGCGTTGTACTCTACCTGTTGAATGTTGCGCCGGCTGTAGTCTGCTTCAAACTCATTGGGAAACGATTCACCCTGCTCTCCGTGCTGATGGTGCTTGTCTGCGGACTTCTGACGGATTGGATGCCGAAGCTGTTCACGGAGCTTATCCAACTGCACGATCCTTTGCTTTCGGCGATTTTCGGCGGCATTTTGAACGCGATGGCGATAAGTCTGTGCCTGTTCGCCGACGCCACGAGCGGAGGCACGGATTTTATCGCCGTGTTTATTTCCGAAAAGCATGGCAAGGACGCATGGAATTACATCTTCGCGGGCAACTGCATGATACTTGTTCTCGCCGCGTCTCTCTTCTCATTGGATAAGGCGCTCTATTCCATTATTTTCCAGTTTGCCACAACCGTCGCGCTTGGTTCTTTTTACCACGGGTATCAACAGAAGACCTTGCTCATCATCACCAGCAAGCCGGACGAGATATACCATCTTATCCGCGATAAGACGCGGCATGACGCGACAGCCTTCAAAGGCGTCGGCATGTACCGGATGGCTGAAAAAACGCTGCTCTACTCGGTGGTCGCGGCAAACGAAGACTCATTTCTTGCCGCCGCCATAAAAAACATTGATCCGGACGCTTTCATCAACATATTAAAAACCGAGCAGGTAAAGGGAAGATTTTACAAGCCGCCCAAAGATTAAGGACGGCGCACGTCCCAAAAGAAGCGCATTGCCTTTAATCGCTGTCTTATAGTATACTGATTGCGTGAATGACGCCTTATCTTCATACAAAAACTGCCGCCTCTGCCCTCGCAGATGTGGCGTTGACCGTTCGTCCGGAAAAAAAGGCTTTTGCGGAGAAACCGCGACGCTCCGCGTCGCCGCCGCATCCATCCATCGGGGAGAAGAACCACCCATTACGGGAACCGGAGGCTCCGGAACTGTCTTCATAAGCGGTTGCGCTCTCCAGTGCGCGTTTTGTCAAAATTATCAGATTTCTCAACAAGGTATGGGCAAAGCGGCGACCGAAGCTGAATTCGTACGGATATGCCTTGCGCTTCAAGAGAAAAACGCGGAAAACATCAATATCGTCACCGGAAGCCACGCGGCGCCGGCGCTTGCCGCCGGAATAAAATCCGCCCGAAAACAGGGGTTGTCCATTCCCGTTCTGTGGAATTCTTCTGGATATGAAACGCTTGAAGCCCTGTCTCCGCTTGAAGAGGTGATTGATGGATACCTGCCGGACTTGAAGACACTTGATTCCACACTGGCGAAGCGTTTTTTCAAAGCCGCCGACTACGGCGAAGCGGCATCCGCCGCAATAAAGAAAATGCTGGAATTTCGCGGACTCCGCTATGAGGGAGCCGTTCTACGCTCAGGAGTCATTGTACGGCACCTTGTACTGCCCGGATGCCTTGACGCTACACGGGATGTCCTTCGCTGGTTTGCGGAAAATGTCATGGGAAAAGGCTTGCTTTCGCTTATGACGCAGTACACGCCGGTTCGCAACAGAGATACGCCCGCCCGCTCCGTAAACGAAGTGGAATACGAGACTGTCCTCGGCTGGCTTGATGAATTCGGCGTGGAAGACGGCTTTTATCAGGAATTAACGCTGTCTGCGGACAATGAGTGGCTGCCCGATTTTAACCGCGTCAATTCTTTTTCGTCGGAACTGTCAACACCGGTCTGGCACTGGCGCGCGGGGTTTGTGTGAACACACCGGGCGCAAGCGGCGCGTGGCGTCGTCCCCACGTCGCGCGTCAAAGCCGCTTAAAGCGTATCTCGCAGACGCCGTCGCCCTTCGCAATAGTCTTTTGCAGATCAAGGACGCAACCAAAGCTCTCCGCTATGCCGCGGTCGCCCCACATGGCGAAATCGCAAAGCCGCGTCATTTCTTCCACGGAGCAACCCTGCTTTTGCCACGCGTTGACCAGCGGGCAGTAGTGAAAGTCAACGTCAAAATTGTCATCCGTCGCTCGCCGGATTTTCATTTCAAAAATGAGTCTTCCGGGCAAGCCGAAGAGTTTTTTCCGCAGGGTTTTAAGGCTTGGTTTCCTGGCGTCGGCGTTTGCCGCATGTTCGGCTATGGCGCCTCCCTGAAAAATTCCACACCGACGGATGGCGTCCGGCGCAAAGGACTCAGGGTCAAAGCCTTTTTTCTTCGCTTCATCGCATAAAAGATAGAGCCACAAAGCCCTATGTTCAAAAAGGTTCCGTAATTGCCGTATCAGCCACGATTTGTTTTTAGGTTCGTTTTTAACGGTCATACCTCCTCCTCCGGCATTGCATAAGGCAATGCCACGCATTGCCGCAACATTTTGCCATCCAGCGCCGCCGCTACACGTGAATTCCAATCGCTTCCCGAATCGAATCCACAAGGGACTTCCTGCCTTGTATTTTCCCCAACATGCCAGGCAGTTCTACAATAAGGGGGTATTGGGCGCCGATCTGCCAGTCAATAAGTTTTTCGCCAAGCCAGTCGGCGACTTCCTGTGTCAAGATGAGGATGCGGCATTCTTCAGTGGGAATAGCCGCGTTTGTCACTTCATCAAAGCCTTCGGTGACGCGCCGAAACACACGGCGGGCTTCCTCTTCATTATTGACGGGCGCGCCATCAATACCTACAAACTTGAAGCCCGTAACCAACTCCGGGTCGCCGATGAAAAAATAGTCCACAGGCGGCTACAAAATGAGTATAAGCAACCCAACCAGAAAGCCCCACAGACAGATGCCTTCCGCAAGACCGACAAAAGGCATGGCTTTTCCCGAAAGCTCGGCGTTTTCGCTCATCGCGCCCATTGCCGCGGCTCCAATTTGACCAACCGCGAGACCGCCGCCAATGCAGGCGATGCCCACGGCGACCGCCGCCGCGATATACTTAACCGCCGAACCGGACACTTGCTCCGCCGCCGCTTCTTCCTGAGCAAACGAAAACGCCGTGGTGACGGCAAACAGAACAAACGCGATGACAATCATCTTACGTTTCATACAATTCCTCCTTAAAGATGTTAGTGTGTATTCCCGGCAGGGCATACTACCCCACCCTTTCAAGGCGCCCATTCAGAGCGGGGAGGTTCATTCCTTGCGAAACCTGAACGGAGCGAACCGCACGCCGGTTTCGGTAAAAAATTTACTGAAAAATTCGTAATATTGGAGACGCGTAACCTGAATAGCCACGATCATCCCCTCAAGCACTATAATGATTCCATTTCCAAAAATAATGACGGCCAGTGAAAATACGGGCCCGAATGACGAACTACGCGCCACAATGTCGGCCATGGTAAAAGTAATGAACGAGAGAACCGCGTGGGACAGCGCGAAAGCCCCCACACGGAGGAAACTGACGCTGTTCGAGATATAGCTGGAAAGCGTTTCAAGTATCTCCACGATCCCTTCTATGATAAAAACCATAAGCCCTTCTTTGAGAATGGGGTGTTCGCCGGAAATAAGCCGCCCCAACGCATCGCCAAAGAAAATGCCCAAAAGCGGGATCGCGAGGCATGGCACGTCGAACCAATGCAACCTGTCATTCAGGATAAGCCTCACCGCTATGCCGATGGCGTGCCAGAAGAACAACGCGCCGGCGATTCCGGTTTTTGAAAAGAGGGCTTTTTCGTAATTCTTTTTGATAAATTGATTGATGATGTTAAAAATGAGTCCTGTGGAGTTGAGAATGACGCCCAGCGCCAGCGTGAAGCCGAAGAAATAAAAGAGCTTGTCGAGACTCCCCTTCTCAGGCATGAGGCGCAGAATTTTTGGAACGGCGCTCCAGCCAAAATACACGCCGACAGGCGTATTGGCAAAAAAACCGGTGACAGCAAGGGTTGGCGCCTCCAGAATCGTCTCGTTTGAGAACACCGCGCCGTACAAAAGCCCCATGCTCATTGAAGATATCCCCACCGCGACAAGGGGGCCGCCAAAATTTTTATAACCCCGTGTAAATTTGGAGTCCTTTTGCATGAGAAGAAGTCCCACGAGCAACAGTACAAGCCCCTGTCCCACATCGCCGAACATGACACCGAAAAGCAGGGTGAAGAACACCGCGACAAACAAGGTGGGATCTATCGCGCCATAGAGCGGCGCGCCATAGGAGAAGACGAGCGGCTCAAAGCTCTTTGCGAATTTGCCGTGACTCAAGGCGGTGGGAACTTTCTCGCTTCCATCCCGCACCGAAGGCACCTCGTCCGGGTTCAACGTGCGTATGCCGATTCTGCCGGATGTGATCTTGACAAGCTCCGACGCGATGGAATCCAGGCTGTCCGCAGGCATCCAGCCCGTTAAAAGGTACGTGCTTTTTGTGGTGACGAGTTTTTGTTTCACCTGTTCAGTGATATTTGACATAGTGTAGGATGCGGAAAGCGAGAGAAGGGGGAGCCTGTATTCACCGAGCAGTTTGTTCTTTTCTTCGGCTATGGCGTCCATGTTGCTTTCCGTGAGTTTTTGCCGCGCTTCAAGGCTTGCAAGCAACTCCACCGGTATGCCGAGATAGTCTTTCGGAATGGCGATGGGCGTAAACGACCGTTTTTTAAGCTCAGAATCCAGGGCGAAACGCCCAATACGGGAAGACGCCGCAAGTATTTTGTCGTCATCCAGCGGAATGATAGCCGCCCTGTCCGAAAGGCTCCTTTTGACTTCAACCTGCCCTCTCATATCAAGACGTCCGACACGCAACGTCAGGTAAGAAAGCTGATCCAGTTCCGAGAACGGCGCGTTGAGCACCGCAAACGCCTTCGCCTCGGTCAGGGCGTTCTCCAGTTTTTGTTTCTCGTTCTTTTCCTCGGCTTCACGGGCGCACAAACCGAGCGCAGAGGAACATATCTTTTCGCGCAAGACTTCATCGTCCGCAGTCGGGAGGCGGCTTGTCGCGTACGGTTCAGATGGCAGTTCCAGACCGAGGTACGCGGCCGCTTTTCTGATTTCTTCAAGTTTTTCTTCTATATCATTGGCTTTCTTTTTTTCGTTTTCTTCTAATTGCTGAAATTCTTCGAGTTTTTCAGGACTTTCAAGCCGCTCGTCATTTATCACCGCTTGTTCCTCGTACTGTTCGGTGAATTGCATAAGGCTTCGCCTGCCCAGATATTCAACAACCGCGTCAATGTCTTTTTCAAGCGCCGTAAGTTCCACGAGCTTCATTTTCCGGGGCAGGATCATGACGCCACCCCCAAAATTCCCAACGTTTCACGGCATGGCAGTCCAAAGCCAAAACCTTCGACGATACTGGTGAGAAGGTCTTCTTCGAATTGCTTCAGACGTATAAAACAAAACGCCGGAAGAAGCGAAAAAGGTTTGGCGTGAAAATTGTTATAGGCGCATTTATAAAGATGCCGGGACGCCTTGTTTTGAAAATGGCGAGGGTCTACCGTCCAATATGAAGAAGACGGCGTTGTTATCTCGCTGTTCACAAATTCCGCCCATTTCCAACGCGCCCAATCGCCGGGGGCGTTCAACGAGAAATCGCACGCAGCGAGCGCGTCGCTGGTCAAATCTTTTTTCCCGTCTATTGTTATGAGCATAGTTTTGATCCTTTCAACATGCATGTTGTAATAGATTCTAAGCCGCAGTGTCCACGATGCGTTCCTAAGCTGAAGCTCGCTGTCAATAATCTTTTCAATGCCAAACCGATCCGCGCGGGGCAACCGCTCAAGCGCCGCGTAGAGCCGCGTGTAATAGCGCCTGTCAAGTTTGGTTTGCAACGCAATCGTGTCCTGAAGCGTTTCCGGCGTTTCCTTCAAATCGTTCAATAGAAACGCGAATTCTGTATTTCGAAGCATGCCTTCAATATCGGGGTAGGCTTCGAAGTTGACGGTACGGAATTTTCCTATATCGGTGACGCGCGGAGGCTTCGCTTCTTTGTTGGCGAGAGCCGCGAGCGTATTTTTGAGATTCTCATATTCATACGATTGAAGCATGAGCGCAAGCAATTCCGGCGGATTTCGGAAACATCCAATAATCATTTCAATGTGCGCGATGGAGCGGGCTGTGACACGTTTTTCGAGGTCGGGAAGAAGCTCCCGTTCGGGAAGCTCTCTGCTCCCCTCCGGAAATACAAGCCTGTCCAATTCGGCGAGACGATTCACGTTCATAAGGGAGAGTATGCGCTTGCCCACAAAGGATTTGCCGATGATTCCACATGTTTTTGCATAGATATAGGCGCGCTCTCCGGTCATTATTTTTCCCGTCCGGTTTTATGAGAATGGACAAACGCCGCGTCAGCCGGGGCGGCGGCCGCAACCTCCGCCGTTTTCTTCTCTTCGTGGCTGTCATTTGCAAACAGCAGGCTCTCAAGCAATTGTGAAAACGCTTCGTTATTCACCTGCATGACGTTAAGCCTCCCGGTAAAGTCATCAAGCTGCTTTTGATACTCTCTCTTAACCGCGGCAATATCGGCTTTGTACTTTTCCTCAAGCGCGGCCGCCTCCGCGCTATAGGCGTCGTCATAACGCCGCCGGTTCTGTTTTTCCGCTTCGGCGACGCGCTTGTTGGCTTCCACTGCCGCGTCATGTACGAGCGCCGACGCCTCCGCCTCTATTTTTAACAAGCGCCGCAAAACATCAGAGTCTTCCACATTTACTCCCTTATACACCCGAACGGCGCGTCGCCGGCAATGCCGCGCCCGAGATCGCGCCGCTTACATCATCTCTATGAAGTGATCCTCATATTCTTTAAGGGTGTTGTAAACGCCCCCAACATCCTTCCGCGAACACATGTCTATATAAAATTGCGGATTCAGAAGCAACTCGGCGAGATTTTTAAGCGTCTTGAGATGTTTGTCCGTTTCACCCGGCACTAGAAGCATAAAGATAAGGTGAACCGGCTGCCCGTCTAAAGCATCGTATTCAACGCCTTTTTTTGAAACGCCGCATATCCCTTGTATATCGTCAAGCAGGAGTATTTTTCCGTGCGGGATCGCCACGCCGGGTTTTATGCCCGTTGACATGAGCCGCTCCCTATCCCTCAGGCTTTTCAATATTTCTTCACGCGCATTCGAATTTCTAACGCTACAAAAAAAATCAACCAGTTCCTCAAAAGCTTCGTCTTTATCCTCGGCTTCTAAATCAACTTTGATGAGGTCTTTTGTGAACACCTCGCTTAGAAGCATAATTCCTCCGTTTTTTAAGAACCAATTTCTCCCCCTGCGGAATCTGCATCACGGAATCCGCGCGGATTCCGCAACAGGGGGCGGCGTTATTCCACTTAAAAACCGCGCTTCATTGGTTCCGCGCTAGTTTTATTCGGCTGTAGAGCCGGACTGCCCATTGTCCGCGCCGCCCAACGCTTCATCCACCCAGTTGCCTGCGGACGATTCGGTAGACAATTGCCTTCCCGCGGCTTCAACGCCCCCGCTGTTAGACTTGCTCACAAGGGCAAGCCCTAAACTCAAGATCAGAAACAACGCGCCCAACACGGATGTCGCCTTGGTGAGTATGTTGCCCGAACGCGAGCCAAACGCGGACGAACTTCCGCCCGCAAAGACGCCGCCTAAACTGTCGCCTTCTTCATCCTGAATAAGGACAAGAAACACCAACAGAATTGCCGCTATTATAAAAAACACCAACAGGACAATACGTAAAACTTCCATTGCATAACCTCATTATTAGAAAGTCGGAATATCTTTTTATTAATCTTACATCAGGAACAAAATTTATGCAAGACGGCGAATTGAGCCACGTTGACTCCAACTATGGCGGAAACACGCGATTTTTAAACGCAACTGTATCGGAAAAACACGGCTTCGGACGCCGGACGGCCGCGTGGCGCCGGCTATGACGCCTGCAACCCCTCGCTCAACCTTGTACCCCGCGTGAGGCAAATCAGTTGTGAACGGGCCGGGGCAAAGAAAAAAGCCCGAAAGACGCCGCCGCCCTGGCGGAACAAAAACAGAACGCGGCGCGACACGGAGGTATCAGCGAGACGGCCGCGAAAAGTCCGCGGCTATTCCAGGATAGTAATCTCCACCCTGCGGTTGCGGGCGCGTCCCGCCTCGGTCCCATTGTCATCCACAGGTTTAGTTCCGCCCCACCCCTTATACAAAAACCTGTCTGCCGGTATGCCGCGCTGGACAAGCTCTTCGATCATGCGCAACGCTCTTCTCGTGGAAAGATTCAACTCCAAAACCGGCTGTCCCGTGTCCGCCGTATGTCCTTCGACCATAAAGACGCGATCCGGCGTCCGCATGAGCATCGCGGCAATCGCGTCAAGGCGGTCTTTTTCTTCCGGAAAGAATTCATCGGAATCCGGAATGAACCGTATGTCTTTGATGGTGAGCTTTACGCCTTCAGGCGCTTCGGCGACATCAACGCCTTCTGCAAGCTCCGCCGCTTCCGGCTTGCGCGGCGTTCCGGTGATGGCGGCGACAACGACATTCCTGTCCATGGGGATCAACCTGTTGGTAAAGATAAGCGTAAAGCCCGTGAAACGAAGCGAGGCGTTGTTTTTCAACGTATAGGTTTCGTCCATTTGATCCCGCATAAGCGCGGGAAGCCCGTTGTCCACACGGATCAGAATGTCAACGTCGTGGTTGCCCCGCACCTGCTTAAAATCGGCCGCGTCGACGGCTTCCCGCGTGTTTGAAGGCGCGATATCCTGCGTCGAGTACCGCGCTTTTATGCGATGCACGGCGATCTCTTTGTACGTTTCAACGCCAAGATAGGCGTACTCAACGTATATGCGCGTCACCACCAAATGCCCCGAATTGAGCGGATCAACCACTCGCTCGGCGACATCCGTCCATGTAGCGCCCGGCGCTATTTTCTGCGCCGGAAACACGGGAAATCCCCGCAACGAAGGAAACGCGCCCTCCTGTTCCAGCGTAAAATCCCCCCGGCCGCTCACCTTGAACCGCACCGGAAACACGGCGTTGACCGCCTTGGCGCTTTGCTTCATATCACGAACCGTCTGTTCAAGCACGACGCAATGACCCGCGTAGCGCGTCTCGCCGGCAATTTGTTGAACCGTTTTGTCTTGCAGTATCGAAGCCCTCACTTCCCGAAATACAAGCCCGGTGTATCTTCCGTTATCGTAACGCCGCCAATTCGACCGTTCCACAAAAGAATAGCCGCCGGCGTTTTGCGCGACGAGAAGCGCCTCGCCGGACTGCGCGAACAGGAAAAGCGGAACGCAAAAAAAGCCCGCATACAGCAGAAAGCGCTTGCAAAAAAAAGGTTTCATACATACATTATAATAAAGGAAACAAAATGCCTCAAGATACAGAAAACGCAATGCGTAAAGATCCGGCTTCCGTCCAAAGCGAGCGGCGCGTGGACGACCTTTCGGGCATGATCCCGGCTTCCGCGCGGGAATATATCGCCCAATACATGACGGCGCTGAAATTACAGGAAAAAGAAAGCGAAAAGCTAGCCGCCGACATTTCCCTGTGGGAATCCCGCGTGACCATGTCCCGTTCCAGAGGAATGGAAGAGCTTGCCCTGCAAGCCGAAAAAGAAGCCGCTCTTATACGGTCGCGGAAATCCGCGTTAGACGCGGATATCGACACGCTCAAAATCCAGATCGAGAGGATGAAGAAACAGCTTCCTCTTCTTGCGTCGCGGGCGCGGAGCGTAGACCCGGACCTTCTTGAGCAGGAGCTTCTCATGGCTGCGGGTCATCTTCCCGGCGACGAGGAAAAAGCCGCTCTTGAGCGGGATTTGAAAGCGCTGGAAAAGGACGCGTCCGCCGACGCCGCGCTTGCGGCGCTCAAGATGAAGATGGGGAAGGATTCTTAGCGGCCGCGCAATATCTTTCCGACGGCGCCGGCAGCGACGGGATAAACGCAAAAGCCGTCATTTGCAGGGCAACGTGAATCTTGCGCTCGCAGTTCTTTCAAAGCCGGCGAAACCGTTCCAGCCAGCCCGAAGCTCGCCCGACAACCCTCTCCCTTCCCCGCTTCCAGCCGCCCCGAAATTCCCTCCGCTGCGGTTTTTAAGCCAAAAACGCGGTTCCATGAAGAGCCCCGTCCGCAAGAGCGGCGAGAGCGCGGGGGAATCCTCCGTTGGCAAGTATCATAGAGATGCCGTAGGACACGCATAATTGCGCGGCGTCTAGTTTTGTGGCGATGCCGCCGGAGCCAAAGTCGTTCGCGCCGCCTATGCTGATATCCGCGCGCGCCGAAGCGACATCTTTCACTTCGGCGATAAGCTCGGCGTCGCCGTAATCCTTGGGATTTTTGGTGTAAAGCCCGTTTATATCGCTAAACAAAATAAGCAGGTCCGCGCTCCACAGAACCGCGGACCGGGCCGCCAGCGTATCGTTGTCGCCTATTTTGATTTCTTCCACACTCACGGTGTCATTTTCATTGATGATGGGGATAATGCCCTCGTCAACCAGCGTGAAGATCGTGTTCCGCATGTTGAGGCTGCGGAGGTCATCGCCAAAATCGTCCCGCGTAAGCAACATTTGCCCTATGTGGAGGCCGTACGGGGCAAAAGCCTGCCGCCACGCGACCATGAGCTCAACCTGCCCCACCGCGCAAAGGGCTTGCCGGTAGTGTATGTCCTTCTTGCGCTCCCACTTGTCAAGCGTGGAAAGCCCCGCGACCTGGGCGCCGGAAGAAACCAGCACGATCTGCTTGTTCAGCCTAAAAAGCTCTGACACCTGTCCGGCGAACGCCTCTAAAAAAGGGACGCTTATTCTGCCGTTTTTGTCGGCCAATGTATTTGACCCGATTTTTATAACGATCTTTCGCGCTTCCGCTATGAGTTTTGCCGTCATCTATTCCTCTTTTACCCAAGCCTAACCTGTCCGTCGCCCGTTATCCGATACTTTATGGCGGTAAGCGCGTCTATGCCCATTGGTCCCCGCGCGTGGAATTTCTGCGTGCTGATGCCGAGCTCGGCGCCGAAGCCAAACTCGCCGCCGTCCGTAAAACGGGTCGAAGCGTTGACATACACGCACGCGGCGTCCACACGCCGGCAAAACCGCTCCGCCGCCTTCAATTCATTGGTGAGAATGGCTTCCGAATGCCGCGTTCCATAGCGGTTGATATGCGCGATGGCTTCATCAAGCGTATCCACAGTCTTAACCGCCAGCACGTAATCAAGGAATTCGGTGTCCCAGTCGTCTTCGGAAGCGTCTTTAATGCCGCCCGGCGCGCGCAACGCGATTGGGACGGCGTTTTTCGCGCGTTCATCGCAACGGAGTTCCACCTTTCCGGCAAACCGTTCCGCCAAAAGCGGCATGAGCGCGAGAACGGCGTTTTTATGAACCAGCGCGGTCTCCACCGCGTTGCACGCGCCGGGCCTCTGAATTTTCGCGTTTTCGATGATGTCAACCGCGTTCTCAATATCCGCCGATTCATCGACAAAGATATGGCAATTGCCCTCCCCAGTTTCGATCACCGGAACACGCGCGTTCCGCGCCACTCGCTGAATAAGCTCGCGCCCTCCCCGCGGAAGCGCCACGTCAATAAACCCGCGGGCCTGAAGGATTTCGTCAATCTCGTCGCGCTTGCCCGAAGCCGCGAGCGCGACCGCGTCGGGAACGCCCGGCGCGCCGCGGCCAAGCCCGGCCCGTATCGCGGAAACAAGGGCGCGGTTGGACTCAAGCGCGGCCGAGGATCCCCGCAGCAACACGGCGCAACCCGCCTTATACGCCAAGGCGAAAGCGTCTACCGTAACATTAGGGCGGGATTCGTAGATGACGGCGACAACGCCCAAAGGCACGGTTATCCGCTCAATGAAAAGTCCGTTGGGCGTTTTCCAGCCCGCCTTCACCAAGCCGATTGGATCCTCAAGCCGGATGATGGCGTCAACGCCTTCCATAATGCCGTCGACGCGCGTTTCGCTGAGGGACAAACGGTCTATGAGGCTTTCTTTCATGCCGGCGGAACGCGCCCTGTCCACGTCAACCGCGTTCGCGGCGAGAATAGCGGCGCGTTCCGCGTCAATAGCGGCGCGCGCCGCCTTGAGCGCGGCGTCCTTTTGCTCGCGATTCTGTTGCGCGAGAACGCCTTGCGCCTGTTTCAAAATGTGAAAAATAGGTTCTAACATTGATCGTTATTCCTCGCTTGTTTCATTTGATTCGAGCCTGTTCTAAAACCAACCCGATGCGATATAACGCCGCGCCTTATGGCAGGCCCCGTCCATTCCGGAGCGACCGGCCGGGCGCAGCCCTTTACATCCGCCCCTCATACACGGTCCGCTCCGCGCCGTCTATGGTCACAGTGATATGATCCTCAAAAAACCGCGTGGCGTCCGGCACCCGCTCCAGGTATACGATACGCGGATTGATATTGAGCACATAGTCTTTCGGCAACTCGGAGGAGCCTTCCAGAATAACGCCGTCAACCACACGGATAATAGGCGTAAAGGATTGATCCAGCGTATGGGTCACCAGAATCTCGCCGCCCTTTTTCTTCAAGACAGCCGCGGCTTCTTGCAAATCCGCGACCCGGACGACACGCCCGCTGACCCGCCCCCCGAAGCCCTGCGCCCCGCGCCGCAACACCGCGCCGATGAGGTGAACCCGGATGCAGTTTGTGGCAAGGGGCGAGCCCAAAGGCAAACCCGCGGCCACAACCACCTTTTCGGTCGGCTGAGCGAAACCTTCTTTAATGAGCGCGGCTATGCACCCTTGTATGACGGCCTCGGAATCGTCCTCTTTCTGAACGCTCACCGGCGACACGCCCCACCACAGAAGCAACCGGCGCTTGACCTTTTCATCGCAGACCGCGGCGACAATCGGGAGCTTAGGGCGGTATTTGCTGATAAGCTGGGCCGTGCGGCCGCTCAAAGTCGGCGTGACAATGCAAACCGCGCCTATGCTATGGGCGGTCAAGGTCGCGACTTCCGCGATAACGTGGCTCAAGTCGCGCTCGTTTTCGCTCAAAAGACGGCGGCGAAGCGCGAGAGTCTTCTCATAGGCTTCGGAGGCCTCCGCGGTGCGGGCGATGCGATCCATCATTTCAACGGCAAGCTCAGGATACGCGCCATTGGCGGTCTCGCCGGAAAGCATAACGCAGTCCGCGCCGTCAAGGATGGCGTTCGCCACATCCCCGGCTTCCGCGCGGGTGGGCCGGGGATTGCGGATCATCGAATCAAGCATCTGGGTCGCGGTGATAACCGGCTTCCCGTGAAGGTTGCACAGATTGATGATGCGCTTTTGCTCAATCGGCACCTGTTCCGGCGGAATCTGCACGCCGAGATCGCCGCGGGCCACCATGACCCCCGCGGAAACGCGGATGATCTCTTCTATGTTGCCCAGCCCCTCGTCATCTTCGATCTTGGAAATCACCTGCATGTCCGAGCCGATTGAGGCCAGATACTTCTGGATGTCGGTGACATCCGAGGCCTTGCGGATGAAAGACGCGGACACATAGTCCATGCCTTGTTGATGCCCGAAAAGCATGTCCGCCTTGTCCTGTTCGCTCATGGCCGGAAGCCGCGTATGTACGCCCAGAATATTGACATTCTTTCTTGAGCCAAGCTCTCCGCCCGCCTCAACCGTACATTTTATGACGCGCCCTTCGACGGCGTTTACCGTAAGCGCGAAAAGACCATCCGCGATCAGAATGCGCGCGCCAACCTGTATATCATCCGCCAGTTCCGTGTAACTCACGGTGACCCGCCCCTTCCGGGTGAAAACGCCTTCCTCGCCAAAGAGCCGCGCCGCGTCGACTTCGGCTATGACATCGCAAGGCTCCTCATGTGCCAGCTCAATGTCGCCGCCTCCCTTCACCACGCCCGTCCTGATCTCCGGCCCCTTGGTGTCCAGCATAAGCGCGACCGGAACGCCTTCGGCCTCCGAAGCCCGCCGCGCCAGGGCGATGCGCTTCCCATGCTCTTCATGGTTGCCGTGAGAAAAGTTGAACCGCGCGATATTCATGCCTTTCCTGATGAGGGCTCGCGCCATATCAAGCGAATCCACAGCCGGGCCCATCGTGCAAACTATATGCGTGCTACGAACTGTTTTCATAAGACACTCCAACAGGTATATGATTATGCTTTTCAAATAATATTTTTAAAAAGCGTCTTTAGTGTATATGTTAATTTGGTTTGTTTCAAGTGAGCGTCTCTCCATGACTTGCCGCGCGTTTGGAGACTCCCGCGTAGGGAGAGGCTTGAAAGCATAGTTTCGAGAGGCTCGAAAGGGTGGTTTCGAGGAGGCTGAAAGCGTAGTTTCAAGGAGGCTGAAAGGGTGGTTTCAAAGAGCTTGAAAGCGTAGTTTCGAGGAGGCTGAAAGCGTAGTTTCGAGGAGCTTGAAAGCATAGTTTCGAGGAGGCTGAAAGCATAGTTTCAAGAGGCTCGAAAGGGTGGTTTCAAAGAGGTTGAAAGCATAGTTTCGAGAGGCTCGAAAGGGTGGTTTCAAGGAGACTGAAAGCGTAGTTTCGAGAGGTTTGAAAGCATAGTTTCGAGAGGCTCGAAACCATAGTTTCGAGGTGTTTGAAAGTATAGTTTCAAAGAGGCTGAAAGCGTAGTTTCGAGAGGTTTGAAAGCATAGTTTCGAGAGGCTCGAAAGAGTAGTTTCAAGGTGCTTGAAAGTATAGTTTTAAATAGGCTGAAAGCGTAGTTTTAGGAGGCTTGAAAGCGTCCTTTCAGAACACGAGCCGCGCGAACGGCGCGAAGCCGCTCTTTCCGGCGGAAGCCCCCTCCCCCGCTTGCGCCAGAAAGAGCGGCGTGTAAAAAGCCGCTCGCCCTCTTATGCCTCGCGGAGCTGATCGCCTCCTGCGAAAACCCTATTATACAGGGGTGTTTCGAGGAGAAGCCTGTCCAGGCGAACATCGTGGAGGCGGCCGTCGGCCTGTTTGGGTTCGAGCAGGCGAACGGACTCATAGCGGACATCAATGCCGATTCCGGGACGTTCGCGTTCAACGGGTGCGTCTCGCTGGGCGCGTGAATCTCACGGGCATAGGGGAGGGCGCGTTTTAGCGGTTGCAATGGCGGCGGGGCGGAAGGCCGTTAGACCCGTACATTCCAATACATTGGCGCTTGCGTTGAGAAACTTCCAGCCGAAACCAGAATCGGCCGGGAGCGGCGCGGGCGTTTTTCGCGGCTCGCGCTTGAAAGAGCCGTGGAATATGGTATACTACCTTTATGAGCGATTGTATTTTTTGCAAGATTGGACGCGGTGAAATTCCGTCAAAGAAAATCTACGAGGACGATGAAACGCTTGCGTTTCACGACATAACCCC
>JAIRTS010000194.1 GCA_031254795.1 Treponema sp. | reverse complement strand
CAGTTATAGAGAGGAAGATTCTTTCAAAATTGAAGTTTTGAAAGAGTGGCGCTAGATTTAAATGGAAAATCGCGCCCTTGACCGGTTTTTCCGAAGCCTCTTTCAAAAGTAACAGAGTTTTGAAAATGATTCTATATTCAGAGGTTAAAATTGCAGTTGACAAAAGACGATTCCGGCTTGCAGGAAGAAGCGATTGACGCCACGCTGTCCGCGATGATTTTATCCGCTTCCGGCTGGCGCGCCGTTTTTGCTCCGGACGGAAACGAAGAGAATTCCGGCAGTGAAATTTCATTGGCTCATAGCGTAATTGTCGCCGTCGCGGCCAAGGTTTTCGCGGATTACGTAAAGAAAACGACCAGCGTCGCGCGTCCTGCGTTGATTGCGGGTATGGACGCGAGGCCTACCGGCAAAAGTATCGCCAGTGTGATGATGCGGTCGTTGGCGGCCGAAGGGTGCGCTATCCGCTGGACGGGCATTACGGCCGCTCCTGAAATAATGTCGTTTGCGAGAAGCGAAGGCGTTTCAGGCAGGGCGCAGGGATTTGTCTATATTTCCGCAAGCCACAACCCAATCGGACACAACGGCCTCAAATTCGGATTGACAGACGGCGGCGTACTTGCCGGTTCCGAGGCAAAACTCCTTATTGAGGCATTCCGCTCCTTCCTCTTCAAGCCCGGCAGGATAGAAAAGGCGTTGTCTCTCATCAACGGGGCTGAACAGGCGCTGATTGACGCGGCGTACGATGATTCGCCGCGTGTAAAACAGGAGGCTCTGTCCGCGTACCTTGATTTTACGCGAGAAGTGGTGTCGGACGCCTCGGACAAGGCGAAGCAGGAGAAGCTGTTCGCGTCCATTAAAGACACAATACAAGCGCATCCCATCGGCGTCATAGCAGACTTCAATGGTTCGGCGCGCGCTGTTTCCATTGACAGAGAATTCTTGCTCTCTCTCGGCGTGAAATTCGCCTGTATCAACGATGAAGCCGGAAATATAACGCATCGTATCGTGCCTGAGGGGGAAACGCTTGACTACGCGGCCCAATTTCTGGAAGAACAGCATGCTCGCGACCCGGCTTTTGTCATGGGCTACATGCCGGATTGCGACGGCGATCGCGGCAACATCGTGATTTGGGACGAAACCTTGAAAAAAATCCGTCCTCTTGAGGCGCAGGAAGTTTTTGCGCTTGCCTGTGTCGCGGAATTGTCCCATCTTGTATGGACCGGTTCATCGCAGTGTGATGAAAATGGCAGGTTCGTTGATGAGGTTGCCATTGTGGTCAACGATCCCACATCGTTGCGGATTGATGTTATAGCCGAGGCGTTCGGCGCGAAAGTATTCCGCGCCGAAGTGGGGGAAGCGAATGTGGTGTCCCTTGCGCGGAAACTGCGCGGATTGGGTTTCACGGCGCGTATTTTGGGGGAAGGCTCCGCAGGCGGCAATATTACGCACCCGTCTGCGGTGCGCGATCCCATCGATACGGTGTTCGCCCTGCTTAAAATGCTTGCCATACGAAGCGCCGGCGATAAAAAGGGGCTTTTTGAAATCTGGCGCGATCTTTCGGGGAATGTCGCCTCGTACAAAGATGATTTTACCTTGGCGGACATTATCACGACCCTCCCGCCCTTTGTCAGCACCGGCGGTTACACGCCGGATGCGTTGCTCAAAGTGAAGTCCACGGATCACGCCGCTTTAAAAGAAAGGTATCAGAAGGTATTTTTGCGTGATTGGGAAAAAAAGAAAGAACATCTATACAAACAATACGGCATTGTCGCATGGAACGCGGCGTGTTATAATGGGATAGAAGAAAGGCTTGACATCAAAAATTTTGGCGAGGCTGGACGTGGTGGATTGAAGATAATCTTTGTTGACGTTCAGGACAAGCGCGTCGCTTCTCTTTGGATGCGCGGTTCCGGCACCGAGCCTGTGTTTCGGATCATGGCCGACGCTGAATGCTTCGACCTTGAACGGGAATTGATTGCGTGGCAACGGGCAATGGTTATTGAAGCCGACAATGAATAGGCATGCGCGTCCGGATGGATGCGCGAGGAGGACGTATGGGTTTACGAGGTGAGATTTTTTCAACGCGGGTCCAGTTGCAGAACAGGACATATTTTTTCAATGTAAAAGAGAATAGACTGGGCGATATTTACCTTAACATTGTCGAGAGCAAGAACAGAGATGAAGGCGGCTTTGAGCGGCAGTCAGTGGTGCTTTTCGCCGATGATCTTACGCGGTTTTTGGGTGGTTTTGAAGAAGCCCTGAAGGTTATGGATAAAGCTGACCGTGAAAAAAAGCGCGTTGCGAGGAGCATGGTACGCGGCGTCAGCCGGGGGGATTTCTATGGCGGCGACGCCGACGGCTCGTCTTTTCCTAAAAAACGCCTTGTTGTGAAGAAAGCCAAAGGAGAAGAAAAAAAATCCGGCGCGCTCTGGGATGACGGTAAAAACGGCTCTTTTGACAGGACAAAGGGCGGTGTCAAGAGAAAAGTGAAAACCGTGAAAAAAAGGTGAATTGATGAGATCAAAAATCGAATTTTGGTTTGCGGGACTTGGAAAACAGCGGCGGCGCAAGGGCGGGCAGTTCGGGATTCTGAGCGATTCCAACACAGAATCCGCTACGGATCCCGTTGCAAATTCCGCGCGATTCTGTCGTTTCGTCGCGTTCCATTGCGGGCGCGCAGAAAACAAGTGGAAATAACGGTCAGACGGCAAGATTCCTCTTAAATACACCTCTTGACAAAGACGAGGCGTTATCGTAGACTGTATGTCTATTTTTATTTTTGATTTCAACTAAAAGGTTATGGTATGAGAACGCTATTTGTGAAACCGGCTCAAATTGAGCGGAAATGGTTTGTTATTGACGCCGAAGGCAAGTCTCTCGGCAGAGTCGCCGTAAAAGCGGCGGCTATTGTACGGGGCAAGGAAAAACCAATATTCGCGCCCCATCAAGAATGCGGCGATTATGTGGTGATTGTAAACGCGGATAAAGTGGCAGTTACCGGACGCAAGGCGCAGAACAAGATGTATTACCGGCACACTGGTTATGTGGGTGGTCTTAAGTCTGAAACCTTTGAACGACTCATCAACAAACACCCGACAAGCCCTCTTGAGCTGGCGGTAAAGGGCATGTTGCCCAAAGGACCTCTTGGGCGCAAGCTCCTGAGCAATGTAAAGGTCTATGCGGGTCCCGATCACCCCCACGCGGCCCAAAATCCTGAAAAGATCGAATTATAAGAGGTGGTATTGATGAAAAATCTTGGTATTGGAACCGGCAGAAGGAAAACATCGGTTGCGCGTGTCTACATAAAAGACGGCAGCGGTAAAATTACGATAAATGGCAAAGAGCTTGCCCGGTATTTTCCACAGGGAGAGCATTCCATAATGGTGCGCCAGCCCCTTATGGCGACCGCCAGCGAAAACAAATTTGACATTCTTATCAATGTGTACGGAGGCGGCGTTCACGGACAGGCGGGCGCGTGCAGGCATGGGCTTGCCCGCGCGTTGTGTCAGATCGATCAGGCGAATTACGCCAGCCTTCGCGCCAATGGGTATTTAACCCGCGATTCTCGTATGGTTGAACGCAAAAAATATGGCCAGCGTGGCGCGCGGCGTAGATTTCAGTTTTCCAAGCGCTAACCTCTTTGCGCTCGCTTTGCGCCGCTAAAAAATGCGCGATGAAGCGCGTAGCGCCGGGCGCGATGAAAAGGAACTCTGTTGAATGAACAACGCAACAGAAAAAGTGTCAAATGAGCCTCCTCGCCGCAAGTGGCGGGGTATTAAACCCCACTGCGAATAGAGCCGGACTCTTGTTCGTAAAGCTCGCGCGCAAAGAGAAAAGAGATAATACCGGCGACCTTGCTTTTACCGGAATCAAGGGCGTTGATTATTCAACGAACAGGCGTGGGCTTAGCATTGTTGTGTTTGACAAAACTTCACAGACCGTGATTGACACTGCGGATTTTGACACGCACTCGTCTGGTTTCCCGCGCAATATTTATGTAAATCGCAAAACAGCATGAATATTCTTAAAATAAAAGCGGAAAACACTCCAAAAGTCTATCGTATCGCTCTATCGGACGGCAGGCTTTTCTCTATAAAAACCGTCTATCTGAAAGAAGATTTTATATCCGGCATGACACCGGCGTCGCCGCCGTTTGAAATATCCGAAGACAAAGACGCGGAACTGCATTTTGCGTCCGCCTGCTTGCGGGCTGAACGCGCCGCCCTTTCCCTCATTGCCAACGCCGAGCAGACACGTTTGGGTCTTGGACATAAATTGAGAGCGCGTGGATACACATCTTCCTGTGTAAAAGCGGTCGTTGATCATCTGTCAAGCATAGAAGCTGTCAACGATGAACGGTATGCGGGCATGTGGGTGCGGTCATGGCTTTCCCTAAAGTCCGACGGTCCCAACAAGCTGTTTGCAAAACTCCGTGCGAAAGGAATTTCGTGTGGTACAGTTCAAAAAGTCCTGAAAGCCACGCTTGATTTTGAGACGGAGCTCGCCTTATTGAAAAAGTTCGCCGCAAAGAATCGAATTGACGCTGAATCCTTCCGGACAAGACGGCAAAGGCTGAAATATGCGGGGTTTTCCGCAGAGGTTGTTCAAACCCTTGAAGAGGAAGAAGATGGCTGACACCGCTTTTTTCGCCCGCATTACCGGACGAGTGCAGGGCGTTGGTTTTCGATACGCATGTCAAGAGGCGGCGCGTACGCTTGGACTGTCGGGCTGGGTTAGAAACACCATTGATGGCGATGTAGAAGTCTGGTCGGAAGGGGATGAAAAAAAGCAGGACGCATTTTTGAAATGGTTGCGCCGCGGGCATCCATACGCCAGAGTTGAAGGCGTCGCCGTGAGCCCCAAAAAACCTACCGGCGCATATAAAGAATTTTTTATCAAATTTTATTGAAGAATCTAACCGCTGAAACCCGCTTGGGCGGTTTTGAGAGGCGCTAAATCGTTTTTTAAAACGCTGAAACGGGAACTTGAGACGGATATTTCACTTTTTGCACACGACGGAGCTTATCGGCCAGCATTTTTGACTTGGCGTCATTTTTTTCAATGCTCAACATCCATTTTATACAAAATTTTCCCCATCCTCATTGACCGCCTGACAATGCCAAGAATAACCTCTTTTTTCTGTAACGTCTTCTTTATATTGGTATTTGAGGCTTATCCAATTTTATCTAGGGGTAAAAAGCATTGCCACTCCTCATTACCTCTATGTCGGTATTGCTTGATGATGTTGTTTCCATGTTTTTGGCGCAGTCTGGCACAACATTCTCCCGCTTTGCTGGCGTATGCACCCTTAAACGCTCCTAATGTGTTGAAAGGAGGATAACGCCTCAGCGGGCTACACCGGGAGCGCGCAAGCCCGCAGAAACGCCGCCGCTCCCGCCTTGTTTTCGCCCGCGCCCACACAGGAAGGGCAGCCTTTGGCGCAGGAACACCGTACAACCACCTCGTGGATCGCGGCGAATAATTCCCCGCCGCGTCGCGACAAGGCTTCCGACAGTCCCGTGCCGCCCGGGTATTTGTCGTACACATAGAGCGCGGGAATATCAAAATGTGGATCGCGCACCCGCTCCGTCACGCCGATGTCGCGGCTGTCGCAGAGCAGAAACACCGGCGCTATCTGCTTGATGAGCTTGCCCACGCCGGAAAGAACCGAGCCCGCTTCTGATTCGTCAAGCAAGGCGAGCGATTTGCCACCGGCGGTTTCGGGCGGAAAAAGCAACGCCAGAGCGCAGGTCTGCATCTCCTCTTCCGGCAGGTCTATGACACCGTACCCGATGTTTTCCTGTGTGTGAAACCGTATTTTCTTGAATTTAGCGGCTTGAGTCCGCACCAGAACATCCCCAAGACAGCCCTGTGCGCCGCCGTACTCAAGACGTTCGTCTTCCGTGAGGACTTGTATGTCGGTTTTTACATAGCCGTCCGTGTAATAGTTCACATCGGCTTCCCGCACAAGGCACTTTTTCTCCTCGATGTTCAAATCCTCCACCAGATACTGCCTGCCCCGATGAATATACACGGCGTTCTTGAAGATGAGTTCCTTGGCGCTCGGTCTGTCCATTTCCCCGATGACCACGTTGCGCCCGTCCGTCATATCGATGATGACCACGTTCTCCGTCATGGCTGAACGCAGGCTCACGCCTTCCGCCGGAAAAGAGCGATCCGCCCAGTGCCACTTGCCTGTGGTATGCCTGACAACACCGTCCTGTTCCAGAAACGAGAGAGCGTCCATCACGTCTTTCCCGAAAAAGTCCCCCGCTCCCGCTCCGCCAGCGCGTTCAATAATTTCGTCCCGAAACGGAAGCTCAAAAGCCGCGCATTTGACATGATCCATGTAGATATAGGGGTTGTCCGGGCTTATGCGCGCTTCCTCAACGGTTTTCCTGAAAAACCAGTCCGGATCATCCATGATGAACTGATCCAGCGGCGATGCGGATGCGATGAAAACCGCTGCGGACGCTCCTCCCCGGCGCCCTGCCCTGCCGGTCTGTTGCCAAAACGAGTTGAACGATCCGGGGAAGCCGGCCACCACCGCCGCGTCAAGCCCTCCGATGTCTATGCCCAGTTCCAGCGCATTGGTTGACACCACCCCTTGAATGTCGCCATTCCGCAAGCCTTTTTCTATCTCGCGGCGCTCGTTCGGCAGAAGTCCGCCCCGGTACGCCTCCACCTTTATCCTCGCGTTATCGGTGAATATGTTTTTAAGCTCGTCGTTTACATACGAAGCCGTCACTTCGGTTCTGACCCGTGAATGGGCGAACAGAATGGTTTTTATATTGGCGCGGAGAAAAGCGAGCATCCACCGCTGACTTTCCGTGTCAACCGGACGCCGGATACCCTGTACGGCGTCGACAAGCGGCGGGTTGTATAGGATGACCCGTTTTTCTCCACGAGGCGCTCCATTACCGTCGACAAGGACGACTTCCTCGCCGACAAGGGCTTCGGCGAGTTCTTTGGGATTGGCGATGGTCGCCGAACAGAGGATGAACCTCGGTTTCGAGCCATAAAACAGGGCGACGCGCCGAAGCCGCCGGATGACATTGGCGACATGGCTGCCGAACACGCCCCGATAGAAGTGGGCTTCATCAATGACAACGTAGGCTAAATGAGAAAAAAATTTTATCCATTTGGGATGATTGGGCAGAATGCCGTCGTGGAGCATGTCAGGATTGGAGATGATGATCCGCCCCAAATCCCGCGCCACTATGCGGAGGCTTCCCGGCGTATCCCCGTCGTAGGTGGACACCTTTACCGGAAGAGACTGGATTTTTGGCGGATTCCCTGCCACCAATTCATTCAGTTCGGACTGCTGATCCTGAGACAGAGCTTTTGTGGGGAAAAGGTACAAGGCGCGGGCTTTGTCATCGGCAAGCAGGGTCTGCAACACCGGAAGGTTGTAACACAGGGTTTTGCCGGACGCGGTTGGTGTCACCACCACGACGTTCCCTGTCTGGGCGGCGTCCCACGCTTCCGCCTGATGGGTGTACAGCCGCTCTATGCCGCGCCGCCGCGCGGCGCCAGCGAGCCGGCTGTCCAAATCTGCGGGGAACGGCGTGTATGAGCCTTCGCTTGCCGGGATGCGCCTGTCCTCCGCGACGCAAGGAGCGAAATTATTTTCCTCAATAATGCGATCCAAAACCGCCATTGTTTCCATATCCACCTCATGTGTAATAGTGATACAGAAATGGCGTTTTGTCCAGTAGGCGCAAGGGCGATGGACGGGCATGGAGAAAAGGAAACGATAGGATGGTATCAAGGAATCAAAGGATAATCATGGAAGAATATGCAAAAATATATAAAAAATTCACAGAGCAAGCTCCTGAATGTCTAAGATTTCTCCTTGAAATCGCTGCGTATGCGGAGGATAAAATCCCCCCACCCCAGTAGTACGCCCTGAAGGGCAGGGAATTAAATCCCAAGAGATTAAAAAGCCCGGACAGGGCGAACTTTGGCTTCCACGCTTTTGTATTCACCGTCCCGAAGGCCAAAGAGGAAACCCTGTCCCCACGCAACGTCACCGCGTACCTCGGAGGAAGACCAGTAATAGTTGGTGGTAATACCGGTAATCCTAGACTTTTGCCTGTACATCTCTTTCAGTTCGTCCTTGCTTGGCAGAAACCAATCGTCCTTGCCTGCGCTGTTATAATCAGCGCAGGCTTTCGCAGCCGGAGCGTTGACATCGGCAACAAGAATAGCGTCGGTGTTTGCCTTGCCCGTTCCAATCGCCGCGCCGCTTGCTCCGACTATTGACGTACTGGTATGCTCAATTGAAGCCCACGCCTTCGTCCCGCTAATATTTTCCGGCGCGACTTCCAGATAGCGCCAGCCATCGCCAAAAGCCGCCGCCGCCCGGTAAAAGACAATGCCGCCACCCGGACCTGTGTCTCCAATGTCGTGGGTAAAGGCGTAATTGTCACCACCTTGTCCTCTCCCGCCGCCCGCGCATACGACAAGCGCCATAGCCGCCGCCAAAACCATTAACGTGCCCGCGACTCCAAACCAGCGTTTTCCTTTCATTTCAAGCTCCATTTCCTTCATATACTGTTTACAATTATAAAACAACCGCAGTTATTTATATACTACCAAAAAACGTTAGGCATAACGTTTCGGCTGTATGCGAATCTACGGCTCGACAACGTTTTGCCAGCCCGAATAAGGACTTGCGTAGCAAGACCAGGGCTGGCAAAATGTGGCGGAGGTTTGCCGTGGGAATGGAGCGCAGCGGAATGACCTAGGCGAACGGAACTCCGAGCCGCTTCAGCGGCGAAGCGTAAACAGTCCTGTTTTATGTGAAGTGCCCCGTGTTTTACAATTATTCTATTTTGAAACGCTTTATACAAAAATCAATAATATTCTTTCTTCTGTTATCTACATTTTCCTTGGAAAATTTACCATTTTGTATTTCCCCTGCAATATTTAAAGTATCTTTTACAATTGATTTAATATATGCAGTTATTTTGTTTTTGGGTGGATCATTACCTATCCCCTTGTTGATTCTTTGTTCTAATAACGTTAAATTACCGACTCTGTTTTTTTCATAATCATAATCCTCATCAAAACCATAACTTGAAGGATCATAATTAGGATCTTCGCTGAAGATATGCTCAACTGTTAAATCCCTGTACGTAGTCATATCAAAATTGTCGTTCGTATATTCTGATAGTATATATTTTACCGCCCCATTTCTATAAATATCTCCATCAAGGTATGTACGAAATACATGATTATTCATAAATTTTTCACAAAAATTTGTCAATCTGTTTCTTATATCATCTACTGATATATTATTTTCAGCAATTTCAGAACTCATCCAATAAATATCAGCTATTGGATTTGTTCCCCGTAATTTATAAACTCGCACTTCAACAGTTTCTAACAGCTTAATTAGAGCGTCTAATTT
>JAIRTS010000142.1 GCA_031254795.1 Treponema sp. | reverse complement strand
GGTGGATTAAAAAGACGAGGCTTCACTTGGACGCCTGATCGATCCAGCTTTCTTCCAAACCATCCATGTCAATAACCTTGATGAGTTTCAGCCAGTAGTTCGCTTCATTAAGTGTTGTATAGGGGCCTGTGCGGACACGGTACACATTATTCCCTTTCACAACCGCGTCCACAATCATTGAGGAGACGCCTTTCTCCTTGAGGGCTTTTTGGGCGTTTTCGGCATGAGGTTTTGTGGCGAAAGAGCCTGTTTGTATCCAATAGTTGTGATCGCTGGTGGAAACCGCGGGCTTTGCCACTGGCGACGACGCAGGTTTCGCCGCCGGCGCCGCCGCAGGCTTCGAGGCGTTCACCGCCGGTTGGCTGGGTTGCGCGGCGCGGGGCGTGGCGCCGCGTTGCCCGCTCTGTGGCGGCGCCGCCGGTGGCGTTTGGACGGCGGGCACCGCAGGTACGATGGTGATCGTTACAGTTTCCCCCTCATTAGGCGCGGCTCTGCCTTCGGAAACCACGGCGCCAGACGTATCATAGTTATTGATAACAACATTCTGCCCTCCAGGGGGCGCGACCGACGGATCCGCCGGATTAACAATCGCGTCCCGTACATCCATAGACGCGGGACGATCCGCAGGCGGCTCTTCCGGCTTGGGAATGCCGGAAGCTACAGGCGCGGCCGCAGCCAACACGTTGTCTTTGGATGAAAGAAGCGATAGAGGAAGCGCTATCGCAATAAATAAAAAAAGTCCGATGATCACCGATATAAACAATATTTTTTTCTTTTCCATCTATTTATCCTTTACAAGCTTGTCTTTTACAAAAAGCGCGAATCGCATAATCCAATTGCTTTCGAACATTTTTTCCCGCAGTGTTGTTGATAATATATATATCAACTTTTCTATTGTCGGCTTTTTTTTTCAAATATTGAGACGAAAAACCGCTCTGGCGGAGAAAACGTTTTATAAGCTCGATCCACGGCAGCCGATCCCGTTTTCTGGCGCGGACGAGCCGAGTCACAAGCCCCGCCTTGACAATGACGATGGCGTCAAGGCGGTCAAACGCGACTGATTTGTGGAGCAACGCCGCGTTGACGACGCAGGTTTGTTCGCCCTGCGCGGCGATCCATTCGCCGGTAAGCGCGTTTGCCACAGGGTGGACAATAGTTTCGAGCGCCGCCAGTTCGCGTGGACTCCCGAAGACTTTTTCGCCCAGCAGACGCCGGTCTATTTCTCCATCTTCCTTTCCCAGCACATCGGCGCCAAAACGCGCGATTATCGCGTCCCGTTCCCGGCGAATCGCCTCGTGTCCCAGTTTGTCAACGTCAAGCGAGGGAAATCCTTTTTCTTCAAGCAATGAGGCGATGTAATTTTTTCCCGAACAATACAGTCCGGTTAAACCGATAAGCATGGCATTTAATGCAGATCCCCGGAGCCAAGCGCCGAGGCGTCGAAAATTTCTCCCTCAAATCTTTGCGTATGCGGGGAAACGCATCCCCGCGCGCCCGGCAGGAAGCGACAGAGGGTATTAAATCCCTAAAGGGCCGCGCCTTTTAATGAAAATCTCCCCAGCGTTTGCCGATCTCCACGCTGACCCTCATCGGAACTCTCAGCGAGATCGTGTTTTCCATGCGTTCCCGCGCGAGCGCCGCAGCTTCTTCCGCGTCATCTTCAGGGACTTCAAGGATGAGTTCGTCATGCACCTGCAACAGGAGCTTGGCGCTGCTGTGGGTCGCGGCAAGGGCTTTGTCAACATTCAGCATGGCGGTTTTCACTATGTCCGCGGCGGAGCCTTGGATCGGGGTGTTCACCGCGACTCGCTCAGCCTGGGCTTTTTCGGTCTTGTTCGTCGAGTTGATCGCCGGTATGTACCGCCTTCTGCCCAAAAGGGTCGAGGCGAAGCCGGTCTCCTCGCACTGCTTGACCATGCGTTCAATGAGGTTGTTGATGCCGGCGTAGGTTCTAAAATAAGCTTCGATAAACGCCGCAGCCTCGTGGCGGCTTATGCCAAGCTCATTGCTGAGCCTGAACGCGCTCATGCCGTACATCACCCCGAAGTTGATGATCTTGGCGACGCGGCGCTGTTCCGGCAGAACGGCGTCCTCGTCAACGCCGAAGATGAGGCTTGCGGTACGCGCATGAACGTCTTTGCCATCACGAAAAGCCGAGATAAGGGCGGGGTCTTCGGACAGATGCGCCAGCACCACGAGTTCGATCTGGCTGTAATCCGCGGAAATGAGGAGATGCCCATCTTTTGCGATAAAGGCTTCCCGTATGCGGCGGCCTTCTTCATCCCGGATTGGTATGTTCTGGAGATTAGGATCCTTGCTCGAAAGCCGCCCGGTCACGGTGCCGGTCTGAAGAAAGCTGGTATGCACGCGGTTTTTCGCGTCGGCTTGGGAACTAAGGGAGTCAACATAGGTGGATTTAAGCCTTGAAAGAGCGCGATGCCTTAGCACTATGGCCGGCACCGGATCAGTACGCGCCAGTTCCTCCAGAACAGCCATATCGGTGGAGTAGCCGGTCCTGGTTTTCTTGCCGGGTTTTAACTTCCGTTCCTCAAAAAGCACTTTTTGAAGTTGCTGCGTGGAAAAAATATTAAAATCATGCCCAACCAGCGCGAAAATGCGGGTTTCCAACTCTTCGAGCGCGTCAGTCAATTCATCTCCATAATCCGCGAGCGCCTGCTTTTCAATCATAATGCCCTCGCCCTCCATTTCCGCCAGGATCGGGAGCAGAGGCATTTCGAGATTTTGAAAAAGCGGGAGCAGTTCGGCGCTCCGCAGCTTTTTCTCAAGAAGCGTCTTCAAACGGAAACAAAGATCCGCGTCTTCAGCCGAATAGCGGGTCGCAAGCTCAAGCGGCACGAACGCGAACGTCTCGTCTTTCGGCACAATGTTTTTGTACAGAATAGGTGTATAGTTAAAATAGTAGCTTGCGAGCGAGTCAAGGGAGAAGCCGGCGCGATCAGGCTCGTTGAGCCACGCCGCGATCATGGTGTCCCAAATGCCGCATCGCCAGCGGCCAACCCCCCAACGCCGCGACACCTCGTAATCGTACTTCGCGTTATGCGCCATGATGGTCATGCCGGGGTCTTCAAACAGGGGCTTTAGAGCGGAACGGGCCAGTTCCGGATCAATAAAAGGACTGCCAAAGCCGTGCGAAACGACCGGTACGTACACAGCCTCTTTAAGCGCGAAAGAGAAAGAAAAGCCCACCGGAGTCGCGTTCCATGCGTCAAGGGAATCAGTTTCAAAATCAAACGCCATGAGGGAGCGTTTGCGAGCCTCGCCAAGCAGGTTTCGCAGTTCCTCAATGTCCAGTACGGTACGGTACGATCCTTCGCCGAGCAGCTCTTTATCGGAGGCATCCAGCGCCGCGTTTGGCGCCGCGCCGCCGAACACTGGCGCTGAACGCGGCGCGGTCTGGGCGTTTTTTTCATGGGAAGAATTGGAAGAAATGGCGCCACCATCGTACAATTCCGCAGTTTCACGGCAGTTTTCACGAACAAGAATAGCGGCGCCCGCGCTTCTGCGCATGCTTTCTATAGAAAGCTCGTCAATCGCGGACATGGAAAGCGGCACATCGTCTCTCAGCGCGATAAGCGTTCTCGAAAACCACGCGCTTTCCTTTCCTTCAGCGAGTTTCCTGCCGATTGCGCCTTCAATGCTCGCTATGTTGTTGAAAATCCCCTCAAGCGATCCGTAACGCGCCATGAGCTTGACCGCGCCTTTCTCGCCTATGCCTTTCACGCCGGGAATATTGTCCGAAACGTCGCCGGTAAGGGACAACAGATCGAGCATTTTCGCCGGAGGCACGCCCCATTCGGCTTTCACTTCCTGAGCGCCGATCAAATCCCAGACTTCGCCGGCTGTTTTTGATGGACGCAGTTCGTACACGCCGTCTCCCACGAGTTGCAGCAGATCCTTGTCGCCGGAAAGCATGTAACACTGGCGTTTTTCAGCGCGGCATTTTTTCACCAACGTCGCAATGACATCATCGGCTTCAAAACCCTCCACCCGCAGTATAGGGATGTTGAGGGCGGTTAAAAATTCTTCTACAAGCGGCACCTGCCCGTGGAGATCTTCAGGCGTTTTCTGCCTGGTCGCCTTGTATCCGGCGTACATCTCGTGTCTGAACGTCTTGCCTTTCGGGTCCAGGACAGCGGCAAGCAGGCGCGGTTTCCTCGCGGCTTCAAGCGGCTTTCCCTGTTCGTCGACCGCCGGAGCGCCGTTGTTCAAAAGCCCCGCGAGCGTGCGGGCAAAGCCGAACAGGACGGAGATATTCTTGCCCGCAGTGTTTCTCAGAGGGCGTTTCAAAAAGGCGAAATAAGAACGGTAGATAAGGGCGTATGAATCAATAAGGTAAAGAGGGAGCATACATAACTATAGACGGGAAGGCGGGAATTGTCAAGGAGCCTAGCACTCCCCGAAGGCAAAATTTCGGATACAGGTGTTGAAGTTTTATCCGAGCGTCTTTATTCGGACAGCCAAACCATCGCTACAGCCGGAACGTTATGCGCCATTTTGCCTAAAATTTATGTGAATAAAACAGGTAATCCCCCGGCTTTGCCGGAGGACTCTCAGAGTTTGACAATTCCGGAAGTATAAAATAACCTCCTATCAGTGAGCCTGCTCAAAATTCCAAGACAGGAGCGAGAATGCAAGACATGAATAGTCTAACACATAGTGTGTGGATATGCAAATATCATGTGGTATGGATACCAAAATGCCGTAAGAAGAAACTATATGCTGATATAGCAAAATATCTGGAGAAAACATTCCACGAGTTGGCCATGCGGCGGGAGAGCCGGATAGTGGAAGGGCATATATGCCCGTACCATATCCATACGCTGATAGAGATACCGCCGAAGTACTCGATAGTCCAGGTGGTAGGATACATCAAAGGGAAAAGCGCAATACATATAGCCCGGACCTATAGGGGAAGGAAACAAAACCTCACCGGAAAGAACTTCTGGGTAAAAGGCTATTGTGTGTCAACAGAGGGCAGGGACGAGGAGAGTATCAAGAAGTATATTCGGGAACAGGAAGTGGAAGACAAACGACTGGATCAGTTGGAATTCTTCAAGGATAACTAACACCGACAGCCGACTTTAGGAGGCTCTCGAATCAACTGCTTTGAGTGGTTCACAAAAGCAAGCCGCCGGTTTTATCGGCGGGTATTTGACTTCATTCTATAGAATATAATTCAGGATGAAACTGATGAAAAAGACAAGATTTTTTGTAAAGGTTATTGCCGTAATTGGTTTGTTGGCTTTAATGTAGCCTGTTCAACAACTGTTGCTTTTAAGGTGTATGCCAGAGATACCGGTGAAGAAATATCTGAATGCAGCATACATGTTGATGGCAAAATTTTACATCCCGGTGAAACAATAAAATTATCCACAGTTGTATTGGGAGGAATTTAGGGCGCATGTTCAAGTGAATGGCTATAGGGTTGAAGAACGGGCATTGGAAAAGACAATATATGGGTGGAGGGGGCTGGCGGTTGGAATTTTACTGTTTTTGCCTGAACTTGGCTGGTGTTATGGACTTAAGTAAAGAGCAAGTTTTTTATTGCCCCCCAAAAAAGTCTACGCAGGCGCGGCGTCTATGTCGTCTGAAATTTGCTCCAGACAGTTTAAGGCTTTTTCGCGATACGATTTTTAGGCGGAGGACAACAGGTCGCTCAAATTTTCCTCGGAATATCGCGCTGGATATAGCGCGCGCCAGAGGTTCTCCACTCTCCCTCTCTCCCACGTCATAGACCGGACTTGACAGGATTCCGGTCTATGAACTCCACAACACGAAACCGGACAAAAAACACGCGAGGAAACGCAGGAGCGCCACACGCGCTTGCCGATTGGTTTTGGGATAGCCTCAGTTCTTAGAAATTCCCAGCGTCTCTTCCCAGCGTCCCTGAATAGCACGCGCCGTTTCATCAGGAAGCTGTCCATTTTCAAACAGCGCGGCGAGCGCGTCCCGTACAACGGCGTCAAGCGTCCGAACGGCCGGAACGCCGATAAACTCCCGCATCTGCTCGCTGCTTTCGTACATATCATAAACTTTTTCATAAAAGGAGTCGTTCTTGGAGGAAACCAGCGTATTTCCATTTCCGGGCAAGGCATGAATGGCGTTGGCAAGAAGAGGGCTGTGTCCGGCAAGGTAGGAAATAAACGCCCATGCATCCTCTTTGCGCTCGCTGCCCTTTCTAATGCCCGCATAGGCGTTTCTCACACCGAAAACAGGGCGGCTGCCCGCAAAATCATCGGAATGGGGAATCGTGGTCACCCCGAAGCTGGTGTCGCCCATTCTCCGGCGCACAGTCTCAATGTCTTCTACGGAGGCGACCATCATGCCCGCCCTGCCGCTGGTAAATTCATTGAATTTCTGGGTTTTCGTCTTTGTAGACACATTGGGCGCAATAACGCCCGCATTTTTAAGAGAATTGACAAAGCCGAGCGTCTTGATAACGGTTGAGTTATTAAACGCGGGGGTTACCCCGGCGGGATTTACTCCGACGGGGCTTGACCTAGTGGAATCTTCCTCATTGGCAGATTTCTCCAGCATAGTGGCTCCGGCTGCCCATATCCACGGGTATATTTCAGGATAGCCATCAGAGACCAAAGAAAACGTCCAGCCATAGCGGCCCGGGCTGCTTAAAACTTTTGCGTACTTTTCAAATTCCGTCCAGTTTTTCGGCGGACGTTCAAAACCCACGGCTTTTAAAACGTCGATGTTGTAAAAAAGCAGATCTACGCTCGCGGTAAGCGGAACAGCCCATTCACCGGCCGGCTCGTCCTCGGCTTGTTGCGCGTAATCCGAAAGCGGTTCAAGCGTGTCATTGCGAATCATTTCAGAGAGCCAGCGAGGATCAAACATAAAAATATCGGAAGACGCGAAATCTCTCAGTTTTTTATCCGTGATCTCTTCAGGCAGGGGAACAAGCAGCATATCCTGCATGGCCGCATAGGAATAATCACGAAATTCGATAAAAACATCGGGATTCTGTTTTCGAAAGTCTTCGGCAAACGCCCACAAGTCGCTTTTCATCACATCGTCTTGCCAGAAATGAGCTAAAACAAGCGTGTCACGCGCCGGAAGCGTTATTTCCTGATAGACCGCCACGCCACCCAATTTTATAAAAATGGTTGCCGACGCGAAAATAATGACCGCGACGATCAATAATATGTCATATGTTTTGAGTTTTATCCGCAAAATGTCCCCTTCGCAAGATTTCCCCGGCTATAGCTTCCTCTGTCTTGCGTTCAGCCGCGACCGTGAAATTGGCAAGCTCTTTATAAGCGCGATTCCTCCGCTCATGCAAAAGCCGATGCGTCTCTTCCGGCGTCTCTGTCTGGAGGAAGGGAGGCAGATCTCCGCCCGCTTTGACGCTCCGGCGGATGCGGCTCCACGCGGTCTCCGCCGAAACCTCAAGGAACACCAACACAATGGATCGCTCTGAATCGTTCCGTGGTTTTAAGGTTTTGATAAAGGAAACCGCCTCCCCATTGTCTATGACGCCGCCACCCACCGAAACGACGGTATAGCGGACGTCTTCGTCGCCGGCGCCGCGAGACGAAGACACAGCGCGATCCGTTGCGGGCGATTCCCGCGCGGCTGACGCCACAGTGTCAGACAAAGCTTCAGCTTCGGCGCGTCTGAACGCTTTGACACCCTCCCGATAAAGCGCGCGAGGTTTTTTGCCGGTTCTTGTTTCGATAAACGCGTCAAGATCAATACAACGGCAACGCAATAATTCCGCCAGCACCCGCGCCACGCTTGTTTTTCCCGAATGCTTCGGCCCTAAAAGCAGGACTATCTTTTCTCCCATAGACGTATCATAACAAAACAGGTATAGTATGACTAGGCCGTTTCAAAAATCTGATGCAATAGTCGCGCTTGAATCCGGTTTGTTTTGATGGGTGTGTTATTTTTGCTGATATTCATAGCCGCGTTGCCCGTTGTCGCGGCGTTTCTCTGGTTTCGGCGCCGTCATTTTCCGGCGCCGGCGCATTGGTTTTTGCTCTGCCTTTTAGCGGGCGTCTTTTCTTTGGCGCTCGCCGCAGTCGCGCAGTATTTTATACCTCCAGCGACAGGCGTCGCCATGAAGGATATTCTTTTCAATGTTTTTATCCGCGTCGCGCTCGTTGAAGAAGGAAGCAAACTGCTCGTTGTGTCGCTTATCCTCCAGATCAGCGGCGCATTGCTAAAACAGGAGGAAAAAGACGGCGATAGTTCCATATACGGGACAGCCGCCGGTCTTATTGCCGGACTGGGCTTTGCCATGATCGAGAGCGCGTCCTACGGCGCTTCCGATATGCGGATAGCGATTCTGCGGGCGGTTACCGCCGCGCCTCTGCACGGAGCCTGCGGAGCTCGTGACGGAGCGGCGGCTGCGGCGCTTAAGCGCAACCCTCGTTTTGCGATATGGCGGTTTTTATCC
This sequence comes from Treponema sp., assembly GCA_031254795.1. Lineage (GTDB taxonomy): Bacteria > Spirochaetota > Spirochaetia > Treponematales > Breznakiellaceae > JAIRKH01. The sequence continues at coordinate 4,067 of JAIRTS010000142.1, read as the reverse complement.
GCGACCGCGATACACGGCGCGTACAACATGCTGGTGGTCAGTCCGGGGTATATACGGTTTATTTCTATACTGCTGTCGTTCACGTCATTGCTTTCCGCGACGCAGATGTTGCGTAAAAAGGAGAAATTATGATTATAGCGATAAAACAAGGCGCTCCTGAAGAGAAAATCCGTTTGTTTGCGGCGGATTTGGAGAAACAAGGCGTTCAGGTGCATTTCTCGGAAGGCGTGTCCCAGACCGTACTCGGTCTTGTGGGCGACACCGAGGCCATTGACGCGGAAGCTCTTTCGGCCCATCACCTGGTGGAAAAAGTTATCAGGGTGCAGGAACCGTACAAGCGGGCGAACCGGAAGATGCGACCGGACGACACCAGCGTCAGCGTAGCGGGAGGCGACGGTACGGCGCGGCGCATCGGAGCCGGCTTTTTCGGCGTTATCGCCGGCCCCTGTTCCGTGGAAACCCACGATCAGATTGTTTCGATTGCCCGGGCTGTAAAGAAGGCGGGAGCGGGCTTTCTGCGCGGCGGCGTGTTTAAGCCCCGAACGAGCCCGTACAGCTTTCAGGGTTTGGGGGCGAACGGGCTTGAACTGCTTCTTGAGGCGAAAAAAGCGACGAGTTTGCCCATTGTTACGGAACTGATGGATATGCAACAACTCGATCTGTTCAATGACGTTGACATTATTCAAGTCGGCGCGCGCAACATGCAGAATTTCTCCATGCTCAAAGAGCTTGGACGCTGCAAAAAACCCATTCTCCTGAAGCGCGGCTATGCGGCGACTCTCACCGAACTGCTCATGGCGGCGGAGTACATCATGACGGGCGGCAACAACGACATCATCCTCTGCGAGCGGGGCATCCGTACCTTTGAAACCTATACCAGAAACACGCTTGACATAAGCGCGATTCCGGCTTTGAAAAAAAAGAGCCATCTGCCGGTTATCGTTGATCCGAGCCACGCCGCGGGTCTCTCGTGGATGGTGCCGGCGCTCTCAAAAGCCGCGATTGCGGCCGGCGCGGACGGCGTTATCGTGGAGGTTCACGACAACCCTGAAAAAGCCCTGTGCGACGGCGAGCAGTCCATTACGCCGGCGGCCTTCGCCGAATTGATGAAGACGCTGGAAAAATACACGGAACTGGAAGGGAAACGGCTGGCGTAGGCGGAAGCTGAGGGCGCGCGCCGCCAAGCCGCGCTTATCCAAAAGGCGTTAATAACAATGAAGAAAATCGAAGACTGTACGTTCGGCATTGCCGGTTTAGGACTGATGGGAGGCGCCATCGCCATGTCGTTGCGCGGCAAAACGCGGCGCATACTTGCCTGTGACATTGACGCCGCCGCGCTTGAGACCGCGAAGAAAGAGGGTGTCATTGACGAGGGATTTCTTGATCCGCGTGACATGCTTCCCTTGTGCGATGTTGTGTACCTGTGCCTCAACCCTTTGGCCATGCTTGCGTTTTTGGACGCTTGGATGCCCTTTTTTGGCGCGGGATCCCTTCTCACCGACATTGCCGGCGTGAAAACCCCCATCGTTGCGGCGATGGAAGAAAGGTTGCGCCCTGATCTTGACTTTGTTCCTGGACATCCTATGGCGGGAAGCGAAAAAGGCGGCTTCGCGCAGGCCAAGAATTGCGTCTTCACAGGAAAAAACTACATTCTCACCCCGCTTAAACGCAACAAAGCCGAAAGCGTCGAATTCATTAAAAACGTCATCTACCGCATGGGATTTAGCCGCATAACCGAGACTACCGCTGAAGATCATGACCGGAAAATCGCCTTTACGAGCCAACTCTGCCATGTCATCGCCGCGGCGCTCATTGACTGCGAGCCGGACAGGAATATCACTCATTTCGGAGGCGGCAGTTTTGAAGACCTCACCCGCATCGCCATGCTCAATGTCCCGCAGTGGACCGAGCTTTTTCTCGAAAACAAGCGCGAACTATTGCGGCGAATCGCGCAATTCGAGGATAGTCTTGACACGCTGAAAACTTTTATCGCCGAGGAACGAAAAGATGATGTGCGGGCGTATCTCCAGACAGCGCGGGATCGAAGGGCGGGCATGGCGTGAGCGGAGCGAAGATAGCGCGGCAATGCGGTGGCAATGCGCTGTGCATTGCCGGATTGCTCGCCATGCCGTCTCTGCTTTTCAATCCAAACACCTTTGGCAGAATCGCCCAATTTCTCTTGTTTTGGTTTTTTGCGGCGGCGCTCGGCAAGAAAAACAACATGCCAGCGACCTTTCTCATGATCGCGGGCGTCGTACTGTTTAACCTGCTCGCGCCCTATGGACGGACGCTGGCGTCTTTCGGCGCGTTCAGGATAACGGAAGGCGCGTTATTAGCCGGACTTCACCGCGCCGCAACCTTGGAAGGACTCATTATGCTGTCGAAGGCGAGCGTCCGGCAAGACTTGCGGCTTCCCGGCGTTTTTGGAGGACTCTTGGGCGAATCGCTTCGCATATTCGCGGCGCTTGCCGGACAAAAACGTCGCGTGTCGCCGAAAAGCCTTGTCGCAGACGTTGACGCCATCCTTTTTGAATTATCCGCAATAGAAGCGCCGCCACCCCCTCCAGACGCGAGCGAGGCGGCGCCTGTCGCGGCTTGCAAAACAACCGCGTCCGGCATGCTCACGCTTGCGGCGGCGGTTCTGGCGTCATGGGGGATTTTCGCGGCCGGGACACTTTGGAGCGATGGGTAAGAGGACGGACTATTCATTAAGGAACCGGCTCAACGAGGGAAAAATTCACTGAGCCAACCGGAGTGTGAGACAGCCTCAAGCGCGTAAATCTTCAAAAAGGAGCGTTGATAAAAAATGCGCGAGTCGTTCAGCCGGAAGGCGACCTTTGGCGCGATTAATTCTTTACACTTACACCATAAATTTATAGCGGCATATAACCGATTGCCCTTTGAATCGCGTTCTATCTTCGCAATCCTCACTTCTACATGGCGTTATTTGTACGCGCGTCGCGCTATTTTTGTGTTTTCACCGCGCCACACGTTCCGCATATTGGATCAAGCGCGCGGTTGCATCGCCCGCGCCCCGGACGACGCGCTCAAAGACGCGCCGCTTCCCCTCTGGGACAAGACCCGCAGATGGCGATGGAAGACGTATAGGTTGGCGATGACAACTCATGCGTTAAGAGCGCGTGACTGTTGGCTACGGTGTGTCAATGCATTCATTATAAGGAGAAGCTGTTCCAAAACTGAAGTTTTGGAACAGACTCAGGAGTTTTATATGAGTTGCATTCCAGACAAAGAATCGAAATTTACTGATTGGAGCGAGAGCCTCATTGACGCATCCGAAAAACATGCGGTCGAATTGCAGCTTCCTGCGGACAAGTTGTCCGAGATTGAGAGGCTTCGCGGGGAGTCCAAGGTTTGCATGAAAAATGCTGGGCGGCGTCTTACACCAAAGTCGGTATACAGATGAAAACAAAAAAAAGAGAGCTGTTTATGAAGAAAGAGCAAGACCCATACACCCCGCTCCACTCGCAGACGTTGCGGATCAAGTTCCGGCATGGGAGCGCGGTGGGGGAAGCCCGAATTCGCGCGCGGGCATGAATGCCTGTGGGTCATAGCGGAGACGCGCCTCTGAGAAGATCAGCGATCTGTTCCACCCGGTGTTCACGACCCAAAGCCCGCTGGAAATGTCTTTTGACGAGGACGAGCGAGGAAAGCGGGTGTATTTCGCGGTGAAGAATGTCCTGGGGAGCGACATTTTCAACGCGGTGATCCCATAGGGCGCGATATCCGGGTGGATTGAGGGAGAAAGGAGGCGCGTATGAAACAACAATAGGCATGACGGATACGCGGTACACGCATGAAATGCGTGCAAACGTGGAGAGCGTTTCGGAAAAGCAAGCGTTGGTCGCGGGAAACCGGCGTGGAAATTTGAAGGTATACGAAAGAGTTCGTATATATCTTGTTATGCAAAATTTTTTAAAAAAAATATCTTGACATAAGAATCAGCATGGTATATTGTAAAAACAAAGGAGAAATTATGAACAAACACTTTTGGAAATGAATGAGTATATTTCGGGTAAAATTGTTGTCTTTGGTGGATTTTATAAAAT